>NZ_JBVHYH010000061.1:45391-57492 GCF_055569135.1 Kitasatospora sp. NPDC029367 | reverse complement strand
AAGAAGAAAAGAGGGGGGGGGGGGGGCAGATCTCTCCCTTCTCCCCCCCCCGGGGGGGGGGGGCCCAAAGGGGCCCTGGAGCCCCAACCCCCCCCCCCCCCTTCGGCGTTCTCAGGGCGTCACCGCTCCCGGGGCGTCACCGCTCTCAGGGCGTCACCGCTCAGGGCCTCACCGCTCTCGGGGCGTCACCCTCACAGCGCGACGCCGAGCAGGGCGTCCACGGTGCGGCTCACCAGGCCGGGCGCGCCGATGTCGGTGCCGCCCGCCGTCTCCTGCTGCGCGGCCCACCGGTCGACGGCGGCCAGCGCGGCGGGCGCGTCCAGGTCGTTCGCCAGCGCGGTGCGGACCTCGGCGAGCAGCTGCTCGGCGGCCGGGCCGTCCGGCCGGGAGACGGCGGCCCGCCAGCGGGCGAGGCGCTCGACGGCCTCGTCCAGGACGGCCTTGGTCCACTCCCAGTCCTGGCGGTAGTGGTGCGAGAGCAGCGCCAGGCGGATCGCCGCCGGGTCGACGCCCTCGCGGCGCAGGGCCGAGACGAAGACCAGGTTGCCGCGGGACTTGGACATCTTCCGGCCGTCCAGCCCGACCATCCCGGCGTGCACGTACGCCTTGGCGTACGGGTGGGAGCCGGTGGCGCTGTGGGCGTGCGAGGCGCCCATCTCGTGGTGCGGGAAGGACAGGTCGCTGCCGCCGCCCTGGATGTCGAAGCCCATGCCCAGGTACTGCAGGGCGATGGCCACGCACTCGATGTGCCAGCCGGGGCGGCCGTGGCCGAGCTCGGTGTCCCAGGCGGGCTCGCCCGGACGGGCGGCCAGCCAGAGCAGGGCGTCCAGCGGGTTGCGCTTGCCGGGGCGGTCCGGGTCGCCGCCGCGCTCGGCGAAGACCGGGCGCATGGCCTCGCGGGTGAGCCCGGAGACCTCGCCGAAGTGCGGGTCGGCGTCGACCGAGTAGTAGATGTCCCCGTCGACCCTGTAGGCGGCGCCGGAGGCCAGCAGCTTCTGGACGATCGGGACGATCCACGGGATCGACTCGACGGCGCCCACGTAGTGGGCCGGCGGGAGCAGCCGCAGGGCCGTCATGTCCTCGCGGAACAGGGCGGTCTCGCGCTCGGCGAGGGCCACCCAGTCCTGGCCGGTCTCGACGGCGCGCTGGAGCAGCGGGTCGTCCACGTCGGTCACGTTCTGGATGTAGAGGACGTCGTGGCCGGCGTCCTTCCAGACCCGCTGCACCAGGTCGAAGGCGTTGTAGGTGGCGGCGTGGCCCATGTGGGTCGCGTCGTAGGGGGTGATGCCGCAGACGTAGATCCGGGCGGTGCCGTCCTGCGGCACGACCTCGCGGACCGTGCCCGCTGCGGTGTCGAAGATGTGGAGGGGGAGCCCCTGACCAGGCAGGGCGGGAACCTCGGAGGCGGGCCAGGCATGCATGGGATCGACCTTAACCTTGAGAACATTTGAAAGCCTAACCAGTAACGAAGATCGACTGGATTAGCTTCCTGCCGTTGCCCGATCACCCTTCGACTGCTCAGGGCCCGTCTTCGCGCGTTCCGTTTCGGACCGGTGACTCCGTCCGATCGTTTTCGGACACGGGTGAGCGCCCGGTCGGCCCTGCCGCCGACCGGGCGCCCGGCTCCCCGGGGGAGCGGCCGGAGCCGCTACGACCGCTGCCAGAGGGCCGGCACGTTCGGCGGCTCCCAGCCCACCAGGGCGGTGTGCGCCTGGAGGCAGAGGTAGGAGGCGCCGGTGTAGGTGACGCGGTCGCCCGCGTTGTAGGCCCGGCCGGCGGCCCAGCTGCCGCTCGGCGGCGTGGTGGGCCCTCCGGTCGGGGTCCCGGTCGGGGTGGTGGTGGCCGTCGGGCTCGGGGTGCCCGGGGTCTGCGGCACGTCCAGCACGAAGTCGAAGGTGGCGTTCTCGCCGGAGCCGTTCCGCTGGACGTTCATCAGCAGCCGGGCGTCGTAGATGGTGTCGGTGTTGTTGCGCGGCTCGCCCGGGAAGTACAGCTGGGTGGTCAGGATCGGGCGGCCGGGGGCCTGGAGCTTGACGTGCAGGTGCCGGGTGCGGCCCGGGTAGAGGCCCGGGACGACGGTTTCCAGCCGGTACGCGCCGTTGGCGTCGGTGAACTGGTGGCCGCGGAAGGTGTAGCCGACGTTGTCGTAGTTCCCGCCGTCGTCGGCCTGCCAGAAGTCCAGCAGCACGCCGGGGACGGGCCGGCAGGCGCGGCCGAAGACGTAGCCGCTGACGGTCAGCCGGGTGCCCGGGCCGTCGTTCACCATCGAGCTGCGCAGCGGGGAGTCGGGCTTGAAGTACGGACCCTCGATCTGCTCGACGGTCGGGTCGTCCCCGTCGTGGCACTCGGGGGTCAGGCCGGGGATGCGGCCGGCGCCGACCCTGTCGCGGGCCAGGGCGACCCCGCCGCCGACGAGCAGCGGTGCGGCCCCGAGCGCGGCGGCGGCCTTGAGGACGGTCTTGCGGCTGATCATGCCGTCGGACGGGGGCATGCGCCGTCTCCTTCCGGTGGATCCTTCGCGGGGGAGCTGAGGGCGGCCCTTGCCATGGTGGGGGCATGACAAGGGCCGAACCGGCCGCCGTCCGCGCGCTGGACCGGCCGCCGGTGGCCGCTAGGAACGTTACGGACCGTCCGGCGCGACGGCGATGGACATGATCCGGGGATCGTGGTGATTTCCGTCGACCCTGGCCCGGAACTCCCCCGGGGTCATCCCGGTCTCCCGCCGGAAGAAGCGGCAGAAGTACGCCGGGTCCGCGAAGCCGGCCTCCTTGGCAACCTGACGAATCGTCAGATCGGTGCAGGCGAGCAGCCGTTTGGCCTCCAGGGTCTGCTGCCGGCGGATCAGTCCGCCCGGGGTGCGGCCGGTGGCCTGCTTGACCAGGGTCTGCAGGTGCCCCGGGGAGACCCCGAGTTCCTGGGCGGTGGAGGCCACCGAGTGCCGCACCCCGCCCGGCTTGGCGATCAACCGGGTGAAGGCGGCCGCCAGTTCGGCCGGCCTACTGGGCACCGCGGGCCGGTCGTCCGGGGCGCAGGCGCGCAGGGCCCGGACGATCAGGATGTGCAGGCTGGCCCGTAGCACGCCCTGGTAGCCGGGCGCCCTGGTCCGGTACTCCTGCTCCATGTCGGCGAGCAACCGGGCGATGGCGCCGGCCTGTTCACCGAGCGCGATGCCGGGGCGGGCGGCCAGGGCGCGCAGCGCGGCGAGGTCCTGCGGGTGCCCCAGCAGGAAGTCCTCGTTGAACAGGACGACCCGGCCGGTGAGTTCCTCGGCGTCCGCCCAGTGGTGCACCTGGCCGGGCGTGATCACGCACAACTGCGGTGGCGCCAGCGCCCGGTGGACCAGGTCCAGGACGTGGGCGCCGTGGCCGCCGGTGACCATGACGATCTCGTGGAACGAGTGCCGGTGGGGGAAGTTGGCGCGGGAGAGCGGGCCGATCGCGTCGAAACTGCCGATCGCGAAGGGCAGCACGTGGGGCAGTGGGACCTGCAGGCGGTGCAACGGCAGGTCCGGCGCGGTTCGGGGGGTGGGGGTGGTCCGTCGCACGTCCATCGGAGCAGTGTGCGACCTGTTCCGGTGACAGGTCCAGACCACCGGCCGGTAACCCGGGCCGAACCCCCGCCGCGCCGCGGAACCCGGGCTACACCGGCGGCCAGGGGATCGCGGGCCAGTCCGCGGAGGGCAGCGGGTGTGTGCCCGAGTCCCGCAGCCCGGCCACCCGGGCCCGGGTGGCGTCCAGTTCGGCGGCGGTCAGGTGCGGGGCCAGCCGCTCGGCCAGCGCCCCCTCCAACTGCTCGGCCAGCCCGGCCAGCACCTCCAGCGCCTCGGCGGGCAGCGGGTCGCCCGCCCAGCCCCAGAGCAGGGTGCGCAGCTTGCCCTCGGTGTTGAAGGTGACGCCGTGGTCGATGCCGTACACCCGGCCGTCGGCGGCCGGGATCAGGTGGCCGCCCTTGCGGTCGGCGTTGTTGAGCACCGCGTCCAGCACCGCGAGCCGGCGCAGCCGCCGGTCGTCGTGGTGCACCAGCAGCGCGGTGCGGCCGCCCTCGACCTCGGCCCGGACGATCGGCAGCCAGCCCTCCTCCGGGCCGGCCGGGTCCTGCAACGCCAGCAGCGGCTCGGCCTCCGGGTCGGGCTCGACCCACAGCTGCACCATGCCCGGCCCGTGCGGGCCGTCGCGCAGCACGGTCGGCGGGATCAGCTCCCAGCCGGTCGCCGCGGACAGCTCGTACGCGGCGACCTCGCGGCCGGCCAGGGTGCCGTCCGGGAAGTCCCACAGCGGGCGCTCGCCCGCCACCGGCTTGTAGACGGCCTGGGCGCTCAGCCCGTCGTGCTCGACGGTGCAGTACAGCGCGGCATTGGAGGCCTCGGTGAGCCGGCCGTGCACGGTCAGCCCGCCCCGGCGCAGCAGGGCGAGGGCGGTGGGCACGTCGGCGGCGAGGGCGGCGGCCGCCGCCGGGTCGGCCTGCGGCGGGGTCTCGGTGTTCAGCGCCGGTAGCCGTTCGCGCGCGGGCACAGGTGGCCCTCCGGGTCCAGCGGCAGGTTGCAGAACGGGCAGGGCTTGCGGCCGGCCGCGACCAGGTCCAGCGCACGCTTGGCGAACACCCGGGCCATCGCGCCGGACAGCCGCACCCGCAGCATGTCCGGGCCGTTCTCGTCGTCCTGGAAGGCGGCCTCCTCGCCGTCCTCCTCCTCGTCCTCCACCAGCGCCTGGGCCTCGACCACCAGGCAGGCGTCCACGCTGTCCCAGGCCAGGGCCATCGTGCCGACCCGGAACTCCTGCTCCAGCGGGAGGTCCAGCGGGGCGGTGTCGAGCAGGTCCTTGGGCGCGGCGGCCGGGATGGCGGCGTCGCCCCCGCTGCGTCGCAGCGCCTCGTCCAGGACCTCCTCGATCCGTTCGGCGAGCGCGGCGACCTGGGTCTTCTCCAGCAGCACGCTGGTGATCCGGCCCCGGGCGCTGGCCTGCAGGTAGAACGCCCGGGCGCCGGGCTGGCCGACGGTGCCGGCCACGAACCGTTCGGGCTGGTCGTAGAAGAAGACCTGACGGGGCACGCTCTAGCTCCGGATCGTGTCGGTTTGTGCGGATCCGCCAAGGGGGATCGCGGGGTTGTCCACCTGGGCCGGTGGTCGGACTACTGGGCACTCACCAGTCACCCTACGACCTCCGGGCCCCGGCCGGGGAGCCGAGCCGGGGGCCGCGGACGGGGTGGCACCCGCGGGGTCGGACGGTGTCGCGCGCCGTTCGGACGGGTGCGCGGGGCGGGCGGGAGGGGCGGGCGGGGAGGGGGCGAGCGGCACCGCTCAGACCGTGCCGCCGACCACCGCGTCACCGGCCGGGGTGGCCGCGGCGGCCGAGGGCCGGGGCGCCAGCGAGGCGAGGTCGCCGGTGTCGCCCGTTCTGAGGACGAAGGGCCGCTGCGGGGTGTAGCGGATGGCGGTGACCGAACAGGGCTCGACGCTGATCCGCTGGAAGTGGTCCAGGTGCAGGCCGAGCGCGTCGGCCACCACCGCCTTGATCACGTCCCCGTGCGAGCAGGCGATCCAGACCGCGTCCTCGCCGTGCTCCTCGGCGACCCTCGCGTTCCACTCGCGGACGGCGTCGACCGTACGGTGGCTCAGCGCGCGCAGCGACTCGCCGCCCGGGAAGGCCGCGGCGGAGGCGTGGTCCTGCACGGTGCGCCAGAGCGGCTCCTTGGCCAGCTCGGCCAGCGGACGGCCGGTCCACTCGCCGTAGTGGCACTCCCCCAGCCGCTCGTCCTCGGTCGGCGCGCCCAGCTCGGGGCGGGCGGCGAGCAGCGGCTCCAGGGTCTGCCGACAGCGCTCCAGCGGGCTGCTGACGGCGAGCGCCAGCGGGATCCCGGCCAGCCGGTCGGCGAGCGCGGCGGCCTGGGCGCGCCCGGTGTCGTCCAGGTCCACGCCGGGGGTCCAACCGGCCAGGATCCCGGCGGTGTTCGCGGTCGAGCGGCCGTGACGGACGAGCAACAGGGTGGGCATGGGGCTCAGCCTACGGCCTCCGGACTCCGCCGTGGGGTGCGGTCCGGGAGTCGGCAGTCGGGGGCGCCTGGACGGGACTCGTCGCGCGGGGCTGTCGTCGCGCAGGGTCCGTCGCGCAGGGCCCGTCACGCAGAGCTCGCGTCGGCCCGGTGGCCCGGCTCCCGGCCCGGCGGGCGTGCCCGGGGGACAATGGCCCACATGATCGTGCACTGCGCCGCGTACCGGGACGGCCGCCGGCTCGGGGCCTCCGAGGACCTGACCGACTCGCTCGCCACCGCCCGCGAGGCCGGGCCGGGAGCCTTCGTCTGGATAGGCCTCCTCGAACCGACGACCGAGGAACTCGACCGGGTCGGCAAGGAGTTCGCGCTGCACCCGCTGGCCGTCGAGGACGCCGTCAGCGCCCACCAGCGCCCCAAGGTCGAGGCCTACCAGGGCTCGCTGTTCGTCGCCCTCAAGACCCTCGGCCACCACGCCGACACCCGTACCGTCACCAGCGGCGAGGTGATGGTCTTCCTCGGCCCGGACTTCGTGATGACCGTCCGGCACGGCGAGGACACCCCGCTCAGCGGCCTGCGGGCCCGGCTCGAACAGCAACCCGAACTGCTGCGCTACGGCCCCAGCTCGGTGCTGCACTCGGTCTGCGACACCGTGGTGGACGGCTACGTCGAGGTGGCCACCGCGCTCCAGGCCGACCTGGACGAACTGGAGGCGGACGTCTTCGCCCCCGGCCGGGTCGGCCGCGACACCGCCGGGCGGATCTACGGCTACAAGCGCCAGGTGATGACCGTCCGCCGGGCCGTCGCCCCGCTGCTGGAACCGATGCTGCGGCTGGAGCGCGGCGCCCCCTTCGTCCAGCCGGAGACCGCCCCCTACCTGCGGGACGTCGCCGACCACCTGGCCCGGGTGAACGACCAGGTGGACGGCATGGACCGGCTGCTGTCCGACATCCTCGGCGCCAACCTGGCCCAGGTGAGCGTGCAGCAGAACAACGACATGCGGAAGATCTCGGCCTGGGCGGCGCTGGCCGCCGTGCCGACCATGATCGCGGGCGTGTACGGGATGAACTTCGACGACATGCCCGAGCTCCACCAGCCGTGGGGCTACCCGGCGGTGCTGTCGCTGATGGCGCTGGTCTGCGTGGTGCTGCACCGGGTGTTCAAGCGGCACGACTGGCTGTAAGTGCCGCTCGCCTCCCGCCCGGTGGACCGCAGGCGGCGGTGCACACCCGGTGGAGCACACCCGCGGAGCACACCGGCGGATCACACCTGGCGGAGCAGACCCGGAGGATCAGGCCAGTCCGGCGCGCTCCAGCGCCTCGACGCCGGTGCGCAGCGCCTGGATCCGCTCGTCCAGCGTGAAGCCGGAGGGGGCCAGGGTCAGCGTGGTGACACCGGCGTCGGCGTAGGCCTGCATCCGGTCGGCGATCCGGGCGGTGTCGCCGATCAGCGAGGTGGCGTCGATCAGGTCGTGCGGGACGGCGGCCGCGGCGCCCGCGTAGTCCTTGGCCAGGTACTTCTCCTGGATCTCGTCGGCGGCCTGCTCGTAACCCATGCGCCGGGTCAGCTGGTTGTAGAAGTTCTTCTCCTTGCTGCCCATGCCGCCGATGTACAGGGCGGCGTAGGAGCGCTGGGAGTCGACCCCGGCCTTGATGTCCTCGCCGACCGCGAGGGTGACGGTCGGGCAGAGGTCGAAGCCCTCCAGGGACTTTCCGGCCTTGGCGCGCCCGGCCTTCAACGGGTCCAGCGAGAGCGCGGCGTGCTCGGGGGCGAAGAAGATGCCGAGCCAGCCGTCGGCGATCTCGCCGGTCTGCTCCAGGTTCTTCGGGCCGATCGCGGCGATGTACAGCGGAATCTGCTCGCGCACCGGGTGCACGGTCAGCTTGATCGGCTTGCCCGGGCCGCCGGGCAGCGGAAGGGTCCAGTTCTCGCCCTCGTGCACCAGGCGCTCGCGGGACATCGCCTTGCGGATGATCTCCACGTACTCGCGGGTGCGGGCGAGCGGCTTGTCGAACTTCACGCCGTACCAGCCCTCGGAGACCTGCGGGCCGGAGACGCCGAGGCCGAGCCGGAAGCGGCCGCCGGAGAGGGTGTCCAGGGTCGCGGCGGTCATCGCGGTCATCGCCGGGGTGCGGGCCGGGATCTGGAAGATGGCCGAACCGACGTCGATCCGCTCGGTCTTCGCGGCGACGAAGCTCAGCACCGTCGCGGCGTCCGAGCCGTACGCCTCCGCCGCCCAGCAGACCGAGTAGCCGAGCCGGTCCGCCTCCTGGGCCACCGCGATGTTGTCGGCGTCCATGCCGAGTCCCCAGTAGCCGAGGTTGATGCCGAGTCGCATGTGCCGAACCTTCCAGTCGGGTGGGCCCGGTGGCCAGTCGGGCGGGCGTCGTGGCCGGTCGGGCGGGGCGTGCCAGCACGTCGGGCGGGCCTGCTGGCGAGCGTAGCCGCGTCCCCGCAGGTCATGCTACTGACGGGTAGTGGTGGTCTGGGTCACACCTGCCGCATTGATCGTTCTGCGGGTCTGCGCCCCTGCCCGGGGACCGGCCGCTACGCTCAGCCGACGTGGGGAGCACTCGCCCCACCTGCGCGTTTACAGGGGCTCCCGGGGCCACCGGGGCCACCGGCCAGTGGAGGGCCCGTCCGATGGAAAAGCGTCACCTCGGCCGTACCGGCCTACAGGTCTCCCGCCTCGGTCTCGGCACCATGACCTGGGGCCGCGACACCGACGAGCAGGAAGCCGCCGAGCAGCTCAAGGAGTTCGTCGACGCCGGCGGCAACCTGGTCGACACCGCCGACGTGTACGCCGACGGCGGGGCCGAGTACCTGCTCTCCCGCCTCACCGACAGCCTCGTCCCCCGCTCCGAACTCGTCATCGCCACCAAGGCGGGCAGCGTCCCCGAGTCCACCCGCCGCTTCGACGGCTCCCGCGGCCACCTGCTCGGCGCCCTGGACGCCTCGCTGCGCCGGCTCGGCACCGACTACGTCGACCTGTGGCAGGTCCACGCCTTCGACCCCAACACGCCCCTCGAGGAGACCCTCAGCGCGCTCGACATCGCCGTCTCCTCCGGCCGCGCCCGCTACACCGCCGTCTGCGACTTCAGCGGCTGGCAACTCGCCAAGGCCGCCACCTGGCAGCGCGCCCACCACGACCGGATGCCGCTGGCCGGTGCCCAGGTGGAGTACTCGCTGCTCCAGCGCGGCATCGAGCGCGAGGCGCTGCCCGCCGCCCTCGACGCCGGGGTCGGCATCCTGGCGGGCTCGCCGCTCGGCCGCGGGGTGCTCACCGGCAAGTACCGGCACGGCGTTCCGCAGGACTCGCGCGGCGCCTCGCCCTACCTGTCCGGGTTCGTCCAGCCCTACCTCGGGGAGCGCTCCCGGCGGATCGTGGACGCCGTCGCCACCGCTGCCGACGGGCTCGCCAGCAGCCCGCTGGCGGTCGCGCTGGCCTGGGTCCGGGACCGGCCCGGGGTGGCCAGCGCGCTGATCGGGGCGCGCACCGTGGCGCAGCTCCAGGCGGCACTGTCAGTGGAGGCGCTTACGCTTCCGGGTGAGATCCGCGGGGCGCTGGACGACATCTCGTCGCCGGTGCACCGCTACCCGGACCAGGGGTGGACGGAGCTGTAGCCCTGGAGCCGGTCGGTCGAACCGGGCGGTCGAACCGGTTGGTCGAACCGGTTGGTCAGGCCGGCGGCCGAACCGGTGGTCGAGCAGAACGAGCAGTGCAGAACGTGCAGTGGAGTGAGCTTTGGAGCGGACGACGATGAGTGGCACGGGCAACGGCGCTCCGGAGGGGGCTGCGGCCGCGGCCGCGCCCGACCAGGCGACGATCGCGGAGATCGTGGCGCGGATGCGCCGGATCGAGCAGCAGGAGGCGCGGCCGGGGGCCCACCGGCTCGGGCCTTCCGCTCCGAAGGCCTTGGGGGCCGAGGGGGCCGAGGAGTCCGGGGAGCCTGAGGACACCGAGGGGTCTTCTGAGGGGCCCGAGGCCGAGGGGTCCGCGCCGGGTGTCGGTGAGGCGCCGGCCGATCAGCCGGCAGCTGAACCGGCCGCGGTTGCCCCGGTCACCCCGCCGGTCGCCCGGCCTTCCGCTCCCCCGCTCGCCGCGCCGATGCGGCCCGCCGCGCCGAGCGAGGAGGCGCTCCGGGAGACCGCCGCCGTGCTGACCGAAGGTGGCGCCCCCGTCGACCTGGCCGCCGCCGCGGTGGCCGCGCTCGGCGAGGAGGCCGCGAAGCAGCTGCGCGAGGACCCGTGGGCGGTCCTCGGGCTCCCCGGTGTGCGCCCCGAACACGCGGACCACTTCGCCCGCGGCCTGCTCGGAGCCTCGGTCGGCCCGGACGACGAGCGACGGGCCCGGGCCCTGGTGGTCTGGCTGCTGGAGCAGGCGGCGCTGCGCGGGCACTCGGCCCAGGACGCGAAGGACGTGGTCGCCGGGCTGGAGCGGCTCCGGGTCCCGGACCCGCTCGCCGCGATCGCGGAGGCGGTCGCCGAGGGGCGGCTGCTGTCGTTCCAGGAGGAGCTGACCGGCCCCGGGGCCCCGACGGCGGGCGGCGAGGAGGACGAGGACGAGCCGCCGACCCGGATGCTGCTCGCGCTGGAGGGGCCGGCGATGGCCGAGGACAGCCTCGCCGAGAAGCTGCTCCAGCTGATGGCCACCTTCGTACCGGGCGAGGACGCCGAGGAGCAGGACACCGAGGAGCAGGACAGCGAGGGGCAGGACGGCGAGCAGCCCTCGTCGGAGGCAGGCTCCGAGGAGTCCGCCGAACCCGTACCCGCCGCTCCCGGCCCCGCCGCCTGGGAGGCCGCCGCCGAAGCGGCGCCGTCCCCCTCCGCGGCCGCCCTGATCCGGGCCGTCGCCGGGAGCGCCCTGGTGCTGCACACCGGCGGTGAAGCGGCCCGGGCCGAGCCGGCCGCGCTGCTCGCCGCCGCCACGGGGCTCGGCCTGCGGGCCTGGGCCGCCACCTGGACCGACCAGGGCCGGGACTCCTTCGACTCCCTCTCCCCCGCCGCGACGCCGGTGGCGACCCTCGCCGAGCTGCTGTCCGGTACGGCCGGCCCCGGCCGCGCGGCCGACGGCACGCTCGCGCTGGACCTCCTGGTCCTGCTGGACGCGCCGCTGCTGGACGTCGAACTGGCCGCCACCGTCCTGGAGTCGCTCGCCGACGGCACCCGGCTGGTGCTCAGCGGGGATCCGGGCCAGCTCTGGTCGGCCGGGCCCGGCAGGTTCTTCGCCGACCTGCTGGCCGCCAAGGCCTGCCCGGCGGTCGCCTCCCGCACCCCGGACTTCGGCCCGATCGGCGAGCTGGTCTCCGGGGTCGGCGTCGGCGAGCTGCAGCCGGTCGAGGCGCCGGACAAGGAGGTGGTCATCCTGACCGCCAAGGACGGCGGCGAGGCCGTGCACCGCGCCGTCCAGCTGCTCACCGACTCCATCCCGCGCGCGCTCGGCATCCCTGCCGAGCAGGTGGTGCTGCTCACCCCGGGCCACGGCGGCCCGGCCGGCACGCGGGCGCTGAACGCGGCCGCGAAGGCCCGGCTGAACCCCGGCCCCGGCCGGTTCGGCGGCTTCGACCCGGGTGACCGGGTGGTGGAGTCCCCCGCCCCCGGGGTCACCCGCCCGGCCCGGGTGCTGGACGGCGACGCGGCCGGACTGCACCTGGAGTTCCCGGACGGCTCGCGCCGGACCGTCCCGCCCGCGGAGGCCGGCCGGCTGCGGCACGGCTGGGCGCTGACCGTCCACCAGGCGCTGGGCCGCCGCTGGCCCGCCGCGGTGGTCGTGGTCCCGGAGGACGCCGGGCCGGCGCTCTCCCGGCAGTGGGTCTACACGGCCTTCGGGCGCGGCGAGCGGCACCTGTCGGTGGTCCACGCGGCGGGCCCGGCGCTCGCCCAGGCCGTGGCCGAGCGCCCGGCGCAGCCGCGCACCACCCGGCTCAGGGCGATCCTCGCGGAGAACGCGGTCGCCGAGGACTGATCCGCCCGTCGGCCGACCGACCGAAGAACGTGCGAGGGGGGGGGGGGGGGGGGGGGGGGGGGAGCCCGCACGGTCTGTCGAGGGTGGGGGGTGGGGGGTTCTTTGTCGTGGGACCCTTCTCCCCTGGAAAAGAAGAAACAAAAACGCGGGG
>NZ_JBVHYH010000061.1:40355-45381 GCF_055569135.1 Kitasatospora sp. NPDC029367 | reverse complement strand
ACCTCCCAAGAGACCCCCCTGGAAGAAGAGGTGGCCCAAAACCCCCCCCCCCCCCGCCACACACCAACACAAACCGGTGCCACGCCCCCCCCCCCCCCCCCCCCCCCCCCCCCCCCCACGTTCGTCCGATGTCAGTCGTCGGGGTCCTCGTCGTCGTAGACCTCGCTCACGTCGAACCGGCAGATCAGCAACTGCGGGTCGGCGTGCTCGAAGGGCTCCGGCAACCACTCCCCCGGCTCGGTCGGCTCGGCCGCCGCGACCCAGAGCGTCGAGTCCGCCTCCTCCAGGCCGAACTCCTCGCTACGGGCGGCGATCTCGTCCGGCTCGTACTCGCCGAACAGCACGCCGATCGCGGAGTTCACGCCGCCGGCACCCCCCGGGGTCAGCGACTCGTCGAGCCGCTCGGCCTGCGCGCGCAGCCGCTTGGGGTCGACCACGTGGTAGTCGCGGCGGATCAGCACGCTGATCGCCTCGGGCTGTTCCGGGCCGTGGTAGCCGCCCGGCCCCTCGTCGCCGGGGATCTCGAACGGGGTGACCTCGTCGTAGACCTCGTACAGGAGTTGGTCGTAGGCGATGGCCGCCGTCGCGAGCTGCTCGTAGGCAGCGGAGACGGCGGGATCATCAGCTGCGTTGGGGCTTGACACCGCTTCCAGATGACGGTCGATGGCGGCCTTGACCGCCTCAGCGGCGGCGCGTACCTCGGCAATGGTGGGCTGCGCGGCATCAGACATGGTGCAGACGCTATCTCCCCGCAGCGCCGGTACGCACAGCGGTTGTCACCTACACCCGCGATTTCACCGCAACTTCCCCCCTGATGTCCGATTCAGGGTGTTCTGTCCCCCGTCGGGACCGGCGCGGGGCGGGCGCAGAGGGCGTGCACCCGGCCCGGCGGGGCCGTCCGGGTACCGCTTCGCGCGCCGGTATCGGGGTATCCCCTCCACAGCAGCAACAGAACTGATGCACTGTCAGACGAGCCTCCGGGCCGGGAGCCGTCGAACCGCCGCACCGGGACGGGAGGACGGCCGGAAATACCCGGGCCGACCGTCCGGGGCAGGCCGTAGGCTTGCGTGCAGGTGATCCTCAGGAGGAGCGTTTTGACCCCACCGAAGCCGGTCCGGCAGCCGGAGTACGAGTACCAGTCGCTGCGCATGCCGCGCGGCACCACCCGCAACGCGGCGCGCCAACTGCTCACCGAGCATGCCGAGTACGGGCACTGGGAGCTCGACCGACTGCGACTGTTCCCCGACGGCAGCCGGACGGTCCGACTCAAGCGACGGATCATCCGGCAGATCCGGAGCTGGTGACGGGCGGCACACGCCGAACCTTCACGCACCTGCGGCCGCCCGTTCACCGGGCGGCCGCAGGTGCGTCCGTTCATCTGTTCAGGTGTTCAGCTGTTCAACTCTGTCCGTCGACGGGCTCCACGAGCGGGCTCAGCGGGCGCCGGCGCGGGCCCGGCGGTAGAGCACGCCGCCACCGATCAGCAGCGCGAGCCCGGCGGCGCCGAGCATCTCGACGCCACCGGCGCCGGTGTGGGCGAGCTCACCGTTCGCGGCGACGCTCTGGGCGGCCGGGGCGGCCGGGGCGGCCGGGGCGCTGGTGTGGGCGGCGGCCGGGACGACCTGGGTGCCGCCGTTGCTCGACGGCTGGGCGACCGGGGTGCTCGGGGTGGCGCCGGTCGACGGGCCGCCGGTGCGCGGGCCGCCCGTACCGGTGTCGCCACCGGTCGACGACGGCGGGGTGTGGTCCTCGGGGCAGTCGTCGCTCGGCTTCGGGGCGGGGTGGGCCACGTTGCCGCACTCGTTGCCGAAGGCCGGGTTGCCGGCGCCCACCACGTTCACGGAGTTGCCGCAGGCGTTGACCGGGACGTGCACCGGGGCCTGGACGCTGTTGCCGGAGATCACCCCGGGCGAGTTCGCCGCGGTGCCGCTCGCCGAGGCACCCGAGGCGGAGGAGCCCCGGGTGGCTCCCGCGCCGGAACCGGCACTGCCTCCGGAGTGGCCGCCCTGGCCGGGCTGCGGGGCGGCGTGGCGGCCGCTGCCGGAGGCGTTGGCACAGTGGTTGCCGTACGCCGGGTTCAGCACGCCGATCACGTCGACCGTGTTGCCGCAGGCGTTGATCGGCACCTCGACCGGCACCTGCACCGAGTTCCCCGAGGCGACACCCGGTGATCCCGCGGCACCTCCCTGCGCCTCGGCGCCCGCGTAGGCGTAGCCGGCGGTCGAGGCCAGCACGCTGCCGGTGGCCACGGCAGTGAGGATCCCCTTCTTGGCTACATTCCTCATGATTTCCCCTGACGTTTCGAGACGGCGTGGCGACCTTGGCATGAACCCGTATGAAAGTCGGAATTTCCGAATATCCAGAAATCGCGCAAGGCCTTTGACTGCACAGGAGCTAACGAGAGGCCAACGGGGAGGTTGAGCCGAACGAAGCAGCTTCACCCGATCGAGTGATCGGGGCGTTCGATCTTGTCGAACCCGACACGCAAAGGCCCCCGGCGCGGCGCGTCCGCCGCCCGGGGGCCGTACCGAGCCCGGCTCAACGGGCCTCAGCGGCCCGGAGATCGGCTCAGAAGTTGGCGCAGTGGTTGCCGAACGCCGGGTTCAGCACGCCGATCACGCTGACGGTGTTGCCGCACAGGTTCACCGGCACGTGGACCGGGACCTGGACCTGGTTGCCCGCGACGACACCCGGGGAGCCCGCGGCCACACCATCGGCAGCGGCACCGCCGTGAGCGGACGCCACACCGGCGGCGGCGAGCACCAGGCCACCGGTGGCGGCGGCGACAGCGGCGATCTTCTTGACCTTCATCATTCCTCCTGTATGGACAACGCAACCCGTTCGGCGGGCTGCAAAGGAATGAACGACGCTGCGGCAAACGGGGTACGGAACAGATTTCCCATTCACCCGCAACGGTGATCCTTCGCACAGATGCTCGGCGATGAATTACAAGCAGAATCGTTTCTGTTGACCGCTTTCCACCCGTCCCACAATCATGCGCTCCGACAATGCGGTCGGCCCGCCCCCGGCAGTCCGGGAGCGGGCCGACCCAGTCGCCTGATCAGTCTGATCGGCAGTCCTCGCTCGATCGGCGGGCGTCGATCGATCAGCAGGCGTCGATGAAGCGGTCCAGCACCCGGACGCCGAACTTCAACCCGTCCACCGGCACCCGCTCGTCCACGCCGTGGAACATCCCGGCGAAGTCCAGCTCCGGCGGCAGCTGCAACGGCGCGAAGCCGAAGCAGCGGATGCCGAGGTCCTGGAAGGACTTGGCGTCCGTCCCGCCCGACAGGCAGTACGGCACCGCCCGGGCGATCGGGTCCTCCGCACGCAGCGCGGTCTGCATCGCCTCGACCAGCGCGCCGTCGAAGTCGGTCTCGATCGCCCGGTCCGAGTGCAGGCTCTCCCGCTTCACGCGCGGGCCCAGCACGCTGTCCAGCTCGGCGAGGAACTCCTCCTCGTAGCCGGGCAGGAAGCGCCCGTCCACGTGGGCGGTGGCCTGACCGGGGATCACGTTCACCTTGTAGCCGGCGCCGAGCATGGTCGGCTGGGCGGTGTTGCGGAACGTGGTGCCGATCATCTTGGCGATGCCGCCGAGCACGCGGACCACCTCGTCCATGTCCTCCGGGTCCAGCCGGTACCCGAGGACGTCCGACAGCTCGTCCAGGAAGGCCCGCACGCTCGGGGTGATCCGCAGCGGGAACTTGTGGCGGCCGAGCCGGGCGACGGCCTCGCACAGCTCGGTGATCGCGTTGTCGTCGTTCGACATCGAGCCGTGCCCGGCCCGGCCCTCGACCGTCAGGCGCATCCAGTGCATGCCCTTCTCGGCCGTCTCCACCAGGTAGAACCGGGCCTGGTCGTTGACGGTGAAGGAGAAGCCGCCGACCTCGCCGATGCCCTCGGTCACGCCCTCGAACAGCTCCGGGTGCTTGTCCACCAGGAAGCGGGCGCCGTAGGTGCCGCCGGCCTCCTCGTCCGCGAGGAAGGCGAACACCAGGTCGCGCGGGGGCTTGCGGCCGGTGCGCAGCCGGTCACGGACGACGGCGAGGGTCATCGCATCCATGTCCTTCATGTCGACCGCGCCGCGCCCCCAGACGCAGCCGTCGGCGATCTCGCCGCCGAAGGGGTCGTACGTCCAGTCCGCGGCGTTGGCCGGCACCACGTCGGTGTGGCCGTGGATCAGCAGGCCTGGGCGGGACCGGTCCTCGCCCTCGATCCGGACCACCGTCGAGGCCCGCCCCTTGGCCGACTCGAAGATCTGCGGCTCGATCCCGAACTCCGCGAGCTGCTCGGCCACGTACTCGGCTGCCTTGCGCTCGCCCGGACCGGAGCCGTCCCCGTAGTTGCTGGTGTCGATCCGGATCAGATCGCGACAGATCTCGGCGACCTCCGACTCAGCCGTCACCTTCGGCGCCGCCGACTCGCTCCGCTCGCTCACGGTCACTCCTCGTCTTGGGCCCGCACCGACGCGCCAGCGCGCCACCCCCAGGACCTGCACCCGGGCCGTACGAGCACGTCCGCCCATCCTCCCCCAGCCCTCGATCACGATCCACCCCCCGCACGCCCCCGAAACCCGCTGGTCACACCCCCGCCACAGACCGCCCCCTGCTCCGGCCACCGGCCCCGCCACCAGCACGTCCGCCCGTTCCGGAGCCGTTTTGGGAGCTCAAGCCGATCTTTGCTACAGTTACATCTGTCAGCGCGACGGACGAGAGATCGGAAGCCGCGAGGACGACACCCGGTCCGGGTGGCGGAATGGCAGACGCGCTAGCTTGAGGTGCTAGTGCCCTTTATCGGGCGTGGGGGTTCAAGTCCCCCCTCGGACACCAGCTGTGAGCCTGTGGGCTCGGGGAAAGTGCCGGTCGAGATCCTTCTCGACCGGCACTTTTCCGTTTTCCGGCGCCACCGGTGGGTCGGTCGGGCCGGGGACGGGACCGGGGGGGGGGGGGGGGGGGGGGGGGGGGGGGGGGGGGGGGGGGGGGGGGGGGGGGGGGGGGGGGGGGGGGTGGGGGGGTGGCCCGCCACT
>NZ_JBVHYH010000061.1:0-40345 GCF_055569135.1 Kitasatospora sp. NPDC029367 | reverse complement strand
TCACCAGAAGCTGGGGCGAGGGGGGGGTGGGGGGGGGGGGGAGCATGTGGGCTCTCTCGCTCCCTGCCCCTGTTCTTTTTTTGGGTTCTCACGGATCGATCCGTGCACCCGGGACGCGGTCTTCGCTCGGTCGCGGCCGTCCTCGCGCTACTCCTTCTCGCCGCGCGGGGCGATCGTGTTCTCGGTGAGCTTCCGGAGCTTGGCCTCGACGAGGGGGCCGATCTCCCGGAACATGCGCGGCGTCGTGATGGTCTGGTGGGTGCAGTCCACCTCGTGGTGGACGACGTCACCGTCCACGTACGCGTTCCAGGCGTCCGCCGGGATGACGTATCCGGAGCGGTGACGCGTGGCCGCGAAGATCATCGCGTCCGTCGAGACCCGCTCGTGGCGGTACCTGCCCATCAGCATGATGTTGTTCTTGATGACGCTCATCAGGGCGACGAACCGGCTCTCCTCAAGACTGCCGAGGACGGTGTTCGTCCCACGGGCGAGCTCGGAGAACTCCTCGAACGTGGGCATCCGGTTGGCCAGCTGCTCGGTGTTGACCCCGAGCGCCTCCAGGATCGCGCCGTACATCAGCTTCATCTCGTCCTGGCCCTGCAGCAGGTGCTCGGGGATCGGCTTGGCGGGATCGGAGTCCAGGAAGACCAGCAGGTCGACCCGTTCACCCCGCTCCTCCAGCCGGGCCGCGATCGCGTGGGCCAGGATCCCTCCGAACGAGTGCCCCATCAGGTGGTACGGACCCTCGGGCTGCACCGTCAGCATCTGCTCGATGCAGTCGTCGGCCACCTCCTCGACGCTGTTCCTGAGCTCCTCGGGATGAGCCAGTCCGTGGGCCTGGAGTCCGTACACCGGGAAGTCCTGGCTCAGGTGCGGCAGGAGACCGGCGTACGACCAGCACATGCCCGCCCCCTGGTGCACGACGAACAGCGGAGCGTGCAGCCCCCGCTTCCGAAGCGGCAGCAGGACGTCGTAGGCGCTGCTGGGCGTGCCGGCGTCGAGGCTCTCGGAGAGCTCGGCGACGGTGGGCGCCTCGAAGAGCGCCTGGAGGGGCATCTCGGTGCCGAGGGTGCTGCGGATCCGGCTGGTGAGTTGGGTGGCGAGCAGGGAGTGGCCGCCGAGGTCGAAGAAGTTGTCGTCGATCCCGACCGCGGGCAGGCCGAGGACCTCGGCGAACAGGGTGCAGAGGATCTCCTCCTGCGGTGTGCGCGGTGCGCGGCCGTCGGCGGTGGACGTGTAGTCCGGTGCGGGGAGGGCCTTGCGGTCGATCTTCCCGTTCGGGGTGAGCGGGATGTGGTCCAGGGTGACGATCGCCGACGGCACCATGTAGTCCGGCAGCTGCGCCTGCAACACCTGACGCAACGCCGTCACCAGCGCACCGCTGGTCCGGGATCGGGCCGGGGAGTTGGTCACCGCGGTGCCGGCCGATCCCGGCCGGTAAGTGCCGGTCACGGTCGAGGAGTTGTTCTCGGGCAGCAGGACCGCGTCGAAGGCGGCCGGCTGCTCGGAGCTCCAGGTGGTGACCGCGTCGAAGCCGTGCTCGGTGGCCCAGCGGTGGAAGGCCTCCGGGTCGATGCCGGTGGCCGAGCCGAGCGCCGAACGGATGGCGGCCAGGTCCTCGCCGGTGTCCAGGGCCTCGACGGCGGCCACCTCGCCCGTCAGACGGGCGTTCGGGACACCCGTCACACGCAGGCCGCCCTCGACCGGCTGCCAGCTGAGTTCTTCCAGCGTCGCAACGTCCGTCCCCCAGCGCAGTACCGGCGCGTCGGTGAGATCGGTCAGTGTCTCCGCGGACTTGTGGAGGGTGACCTCGTAGCGGTGGCGGGTCAGCTCGTTGTGCGCCGAACCGCGCTTGATCCGGACGTCCACACCCGCACCGCGCTCGGCGGCGAAAGCGGTGAAGTAGTCCGGGTGGACCAGGAGTTCCTTCTCCACCACCACCGCACGCTCCACTGCGGAACGCAACTTCGCGGCATCAGCGGCCTTCGGCGTCTGCACTGCGGTGTGGAAGGTCCGCAGCTGTCCGAGGTGGCGGATGTCGCCCAGGACGATGCGGCCGCCGTCCGCCAGCAGCTCCAAGGCCCGCGACAGCACCACGGTCAGGTAGTCGCGGTTGGGGAAGTACTGCGCGACGGAGTTGATGACGATCGTGTCGAAGTAGCCTGTCGGCAGACCGGTGAAGTCCTCCGCGCTCTGGCAGGACACCCGCACGTGCTCCCAGCCGCGCTCGGCGACCTGGTCGACGAGGCGCGTCACCACCGCCTGGGACAGGTCCGTGCCCCAGTACGACTCCACCTCCTCCGCGAGGGGTGCCATCAGCAGACCCGAACCGACACCGATCTCCAGCACACGCCTCGGCGCGTAGGAGCGGATCCGCTCCACCGTCGCCGCGCGCCACTCCCGCATCTCCTCCAGCGGGATCGCCTCACCCGTGTACGAGCTGTCCCAGCCCGCGAAGTCCTCACCCAACGGCGCCGTGGGCCGCTCGTACAAGGAGTCGTACAACTCCCGCCAGTCCTCGACCTGTTCCGCGGTGTCACCCTCGGCAGCGCTGTCACTGCCCGGGACGACGTAGGCCACCAAGCGGGTGTCGCCGGGCTGGTCCTCGCGGGCGATCACGACGGCCTGGGCGACCTCCGGCTGCCGGGTGAGGGCGGCCTGGATCTCGCCGGGCTCGATCCGGAACCCACGGATCTTCACCTGCTGGTCGGTACGACCCAGGTACTCCAGCTCACCATCCCGGTTCCAGCGCACCAGGTCACCCGTGCGATACATCCGGTCCCCGGCCCCGCCGAACGGGTCCGCGACGAACCGCTCCGCCGTCAGACCCGGACGGTTCAGGTAGCCACGAGCCAGGCCCCGGCCGGCGAGGTACAGCTCGCCGGGGATGCCCGGCGGGACCTGGCGCAGGTTCTCGTCCAGGACGCGGGCATGGGTGTTGTGGTTGGGAGCGCCGATGGGCGTACGCAGGTCGGCCAGGGGACGGCTGATGGTGGTGGAAATGGTGGTCTCGGTCGGACCGTAGAGGTTGGCCATGTGACGGCCCGGCGCCCACAAGGCGACCAGGTCCGGCGGGCAGGCCTCGGCACCGACGATGAGACTGGACAGGTCGGTCAGCGTCTCGGGGGCACCGGCCGGGAGGGTGGCCAGGATCGACGGCGGGATGAACGCGTGGGTGATCCGCCGGTCGGCCAGGACCCGGAGGAGGTCCTCACCCGCGAGACGACCCGGCGGGGGCACGACCAGCGTGCCGCCGTTGCTGAGAGCCATCAGCAGTTCCAGGACGGAGGCGTCGAAACTCGGCGAGGCCAACTGCACGACCCGGCTGTCCGCCGTGGTCAGGCAACGCTCCACCAGCGTCGAGGCCAGCGAGGCCAGACCCGTGTGGGTGACCGTCGCACCCTTGGGCCGGCCCGTGGAACCCGAGGTGTAGATCGTGTACGCGGTGTTCGCCGGGGTGAGCGGGGCGATCCGGTCCGCATCGGTCGGGTCGGTGGCGGGCTGCGCCTGCCAGACCTCGGCCAGCTCCTCGACCGCCAGCCCGTCCGCCAGTCCGTCCGGCAGCCCCGGTGCCAGCTCCGCGGTGGTGAGCAGGAGGGCGGGGGCGGCGTCGGCGAGCATGTAGGCGATGCGGTCGGCCGGGTAGTCCGGGTCCACCGGCAGGTAGCCGGCACCCGCCTTCACCACGCCCAGGATCGCCGCGAACAGCTCGGCGCCACGCGGCAGCGCCAGGCCGACGAGCTGCTCGGCACCGATCCCCCGGCCGATCAGCCAGTGCGCGATCCGGTTCGCCCGCGCGTTCAGCTCCGCATACGTCCAGGACGCGTCCCCCGCCTCCAGTGCGACGGCATCGGGGGTGGCCTGCACGCGGGTCTGGAACAGCTCCGGCAGCGTGGCGTCATCGATCTCCGGCCGGGCCGTGGTCGCCCACTCCCGGAGCTGGCCCTCCTCCCCCTCGGTAAGGACGTCCAGCGAGCCGATCGGCCGGGACGGATCAGCGGCGACCGCCCGCAGCAACCGGACCCAACGTGCGATCAGCGCCTCGATCGTCGACCGGTCGTACAACTCCGTCGCGAACTCGATGTACCCGGCGACCCCGGTGGGCGAGCCGTCGCGCTCGTGGAACTCACCGATGTTGACGAACAGGTCGAACCGGGACGTGTCCGTGGTCGCGGGCTCGTGGCTGACCCGCAGGCCGGGCAGCTGGAAGTCGGCCTGCTCGTTGTTCTGCAGGGCCAGCATGACCTGGAAGAGCGGGTGGTGTGCCGCGGAGCGGCGGGGGTTGAGCTTCTCCACCAGGTACTGGAACGGCACGTCCTGGTGGGCGTAGGCCTCCAGACTGGTCCGGCGCACCTGGGCGAGCAGATCGGTGAAGGCCGGGTTGCCCGCCGTGTCGGTGCGCAGGACCAGGGTGTTGACGAAGAAGCCGACCAGGTCGTCGAGGTTCTCGTCGGTGCGTCCCGCGATACCGCTGCCGATCGGGATGTCCGTGCCGGCACCGAGCCGGGTCATCAGCGCGGCCACGGAGGCCTGGAGCACCATGAACACCGTCGCTCCGGCCGACCGGGCCAGCTGGGCGAGATCCCGGTGCAGGTCCGCGTCGAAGGAGAAGTCACAGACATCACCGGCGTTGCCGGCCGTGGTGGGCCGGGGCCGGTCGGTGGGCACGGTCACCTGCTCCGGCAGACCGGCCAACTGCTGCGCCCAGTAGCCGTACTGGCGACTGAACGGGCTGTCCGGGTCACTGTCGTCACCGAGCAGGTCACGCTGCCACAGCGTGTAGTCCGCGTACTGCACCGGCAGCTGCGGCCAGTCCGGCGCCGCACCGGTCAGGCGCGCGGTGTAGGCGGCGATCAGGTCACGCGCCAGCGGCGCCATCGACCAACCGTCACCGGCGATGTGGTGCAGCACCATCATCAGCACCGACTCCGTCGGGCTGACGGCGAACAGCTCGGCGTGCAGCGGAACCTGCGCGGAGAGGTCGAACTCGTGGCGCGCGGCCCGGTTCAGCTGCTCGTGGATCCGGCCCTCGTCCGTGGGGACGACCGCCAGGTCGATGCGGGCCTCGACGGGGTCGAGGATGTGCTGACGGGCCTGTCCGTCGACGTCCCGGAAGACGGTGCGCAGCGATTCGTGGCGCGCGATGACGTCGTTGAGGGCGTCCAGCAGCGCCTGCCGGTCCAGCTCACCGGTCAGCCGCAGGGCCAACGGCATGTTGTAGGTGGCCGAGGGGCCCTCGATCTTGTGGATGAACCACAGCCGTTCCTGGGCGAAGGACAGCGGGATGGCCTCGGGCCGGGTGACCGGCACCAGGGCGAGCCGCGTCCGCTCGTCACCGTCCGCCAGACGCTCGGCCAGCTGGGCCACGGTCGGCGCCTCGAAGAACGCCCGCAGCGGGGCCTCGATGCCCAGGGTCTTTCGGATGCGGCTGATCAGGCGGGTGGCCAGCAGGGAGTGGCCGCCCAGATCGAAGAAGCTGTCGTCGACCCCCACGCTGGACAGACCGAGGACCTCGGCGAACAGCGCACAGAGGATCTCCTCGCGCGGGGTGCGGGGGCCACGCCCCGTGGAGACGACGGCGTGGTCCGGAACCGGGAGCGCCGCCCGGTCGATCTTCCCGTTCGGGGTGAGCGGGATGCCGTCGATCACCAGGATCGCGGCCGGGACCATGTAGTCCGGGAGCTGCTGCCGCAGGGCCTGCCGGAGCTGCGGCAGTGCGGGCGCGCCTCCGCGGCTCGGCACGACGTAGGCGATCAGGCGGACGTCGCCGGGCTGGTCCTCGCGGGCGATGACGACGCCCTGGGCGACCTCGGGGTGCCGGGTGAGGGCGGCCTGGATCTCGCCGGGCTCGATCCGGAACCCGCGGATCTTCACCTGGTGGTCGGTGCGGCCCAGGTACTCCAGCTCACCGTCCCCGTTCCAGCGCACCAGGTCACCCGTGCGATACATCCGGCTCCCGGCCCCGCCGAACGGGTCCGCGACGAAGCGCTCGGCCGTCAGACCGGGCCGGTTCAGGTAGCCGCGGCCCACGCCCTCACCCGCGACGTAGAGCTCACCCGCGATCCCCGGCGGTACCGGCTGCAGGTAGTCGTCCAGCACGTGGAGGCGGGCGTTGGCGATCGGATACCCGATGGGGGCCCGGCCCGCCGCGAACGGGCGGCTGATCGTCGCGTAGACGGTGCACTCCGTCGGGCCGTAGGCGTTGATCATCCGGCGGCCCGGCGCCCAGCGGTCCACCAGGGCCGGAGGTGTGGGCTCACCGATCATGCCCAGAACGCCCAGCTCGGACAGGTCGGCCTCGCTCCCCTCGGGCAGGCTCGCGAGCCGCGACGCCGTGATGAAGGCATGGGTGATCCGCCGATCGGCGATGACCCTGGCCAGTTCGAGGCCGGCGAGGCGGCCGCCGGACGGCAGTACGAGCGTGGCGCCCGCGGCGAAGGCCATGAAGATCTCGACCACGGCGGGGTCGAAGCTCGGCGAGGCCAGTTGCAGGACGCGGCTCTCCGGACCGGCCTCGCACCGCTCGACCGCGGTGGCTATGAGGCCGGCCAGCCCGGAATGGGCGATGACGCTGCCCTTCGGTCGACCGGTGGAACCCGAGGTGTAGAAGGTGTAGGCCGTGTTCGCCGGGGTGAGCGGCACGATCCGGTCCGCGTCGGTCGGGTCGGTCGCGGGCTGCTCGTCCCACCGCTCCGCCTGGGACTCGATGGTGAGGATCTCGCCACCGGTGCCCGCGGCGGCGAGGAGGCTCTCGCTCAACCCGTCGGTGGTGAGCAGGAGGGCGGGGGCGGCGTCGGCGAGCATGTAGGCGATGCGGTCGGCCGGGTAGTCCGGGTCGACCGGCACGTAGGCGGCGCCCGCCTTGGCGATGCCCAGGATCACGGCGAGCTGCTCGGCGCTGCGCGGCAGCGCCAGGCCGACGAGCTGCTCGGCACCGATGCCCCGGCCGATCAGCCAGTGCGCGATCTGGTTCGCCCGGGCGTTCAGCTCGGCGTACGTCCAGGTCTCGTCCCCCGCCTCCAGTGCGACGGCGTCGGGGGTGGCCCGCACGCGGTTCTGGAACAGCTCCGGCAGAGTGGCGTCGCCGATCTCCGGCCGGGGGTCGGCCGACCAGTCGCGGAGCCGGCGGCGCTCACCCTCGGTGAGGATGTCCAGCCCGCCGATGGGCCGGGACGGGTCGGCGGCGATCGCCCGCAGCAGCCGGATCCAGCGTGCGAGCAGTGCCTCGATCGTCGACCGGTCGTACAGGTCGGTGGCGAACTCGACCGTGCCGGACATGCCGGCCGGGGTGCCGTTGTCGTCCCGGTGCTCGCCCATGTTGATGAACATGTCGAACCTGGACGTGCCCAGGGCCACGCCGGTCGGCTGCGCCTGCAGGTTGGGCAGCTCGAAGTTCGGCTGCTCGGTGTTGAGGAGGGCGAGCATGACCTGGAAGAGCGGGTGATGCGTGGTGCTGCGGTGCGGGTTGAGCGCCTCCACCAGGTGCTCGAAGGGGATGTCCTGGTGGGCGTAGGCCTCCAGGCTGGTCCGGCGCACCTGGGCGAGCAGGTCGGTGAAGGCCGGGTTGCCGGCCGTGTCGGTGCGCAGGACCAGGGTGTTGACGAAGAAGCCGATCAGCTGGTCGAGGTTCTCGTCCGTGCGTCCGGCGATCGGCGCACCGAGCGGGATGTCCGTACCGGCACCGAGTCGGGTCATCAGGGCGGCGAACGACGCCTGCAACACCATGAACATCGTCGTGCCGCTGGAACGGGCCAGCTCGGACAGCGCCTGGTGCAGATCGGCGTCGATACCGAAGGTGGTGGAGTCGCCCGCGTAGCCGGCCACCGCCGGGCGGGGCCGGTCGGTGGGCACGGTCACCTGCTCCGGCAGACCGGCCAACTGCTGTGCCCAGTACTGCTGCTGGCGCACGAACGGGCTGTCCGGGTCACTGTCGTCGCCCAGCAGCTCGCGCTGCCACAGGGTGTAGTCGGCGTACTGCACCGGCAGCTGCGGCCAGTCCGGCTCGGCACCGGTCAGGCGGGCGGAGTAGGCCGTGACCAGGTCACGGGCCAGCGGCGCCAGCGACCAGCCGTCACCCGCGATGTGGTGCAGCACCAACATCAGCACCGACTCCGTCGGACTGACCGTGAACAGCTCGGCGTGCAGCGGCACCTGCGCGGAGAGGTCGAACCGGTGGCGGACGGCCAGCTCCAGGGCCGGCATGACGTCGTCCTGCTCGCACGGACGGACGTGCAGGTCGATACGGGCCTGCTCGGGGGCGAGGATGTGCTGACCGGGCTGCCCGTCGACCTCCTCGAAGACCGTACGCAACGCCTCGTGCCGGGAGATCACATCGTTGATGGCCTCCCCCAGCGCCTGCTGGTCCAGCTCACCGGTCAGCCGCAGCACCAACGGGATGTTGTAGGTGGCCGACGGCCCCTCCATCTGGTGCAGGAACCAGAGTTGCTGCTGGGCGTAGGAGAGCGGAAGCGGGTTGGGGCGGATGACGGGCAGGAGCGGCGGACGCAGCTCACCGTCCTGGGTCAGACGCGGCGCGAGCTTCGCCACGGTCGGCGCCTCGAACAGCACCTGGAGCGGCGCCTCGGTGCCGAGGGTGCTGCGGATCCGGCTGGTGAGTTGGGTGGCGAGCAGGGAGTGGCCGCCGAGGTCGAAGAAGTTGTCGTCGATTCCGACCGCGGGCAGGCCGAGGACCTCGGCGAACAGGGTGCAGAGGATTTCCTCCTGCGGTGTGCGCGGTGCGCGGCCGTCGGCGGTGGACGTGTAGTCCGGTGCGGGGAGGGCCTTGCGGTCGATCTTCCCGTTCGGGGTGAGTGGGATGTGGTCCAGGGTGACGATCGCCGACGGCACCATGTAGTCCGGCAGCTGTGCCTGCAACACCTGGCGCAGCGTCGTCACCAGGGCCCCGCTGGTCCGGGATCGGGCCGGGGAGTTGGTCACGGCGGTGCCGGCCGATCCCGGCCGGTAAGTGCCGGTCACTGTTGAGGAGTTGTTCTCGGGCAGCAGGACCGCGTCGAAGGCGGCCGGCTGCTCGGAGTTCCAGGTGGTGACCGCGTCGAAGCCGTGCTCGGTGGCCCAGCGGTGGAAGGCCTCCGGGTCGATGCCGGTGGCCGAGCCGAGCGCCGAACGGATGGCGGTCAGGTCCTCGCCGGTGTCCAGGGCCTCGACGGCGGCCACCTCGCCCGTCAGACGGGCGTTCGGGACGCCCGTGACACGCAGGCCGCCCTCGACCGGTTGCCGGCTGAGTTCTTCCAGCGTCGCAACGTCGGTTCCCCAGCGCAGTACCGGAGCGTCGGTGAGATCGGTCAGGGTCTCCGCGGTCTTGTGGAGGGTGACCTCGTAGCGGTGGCGGGTCAGCTCGTTGTGCGCCGAACCCCGCTTGATCCGGACGTCCACACCCGCACCGCGCTCGGCGGCGAAAGCGGTGAAGTAGTCCGGGTGGACCAGGAGTTCCTTCTCCACCACCACCGCACGCTCCACCGAAGCGTGGAGCTGGGTGGTGCCGACCGCCCGCGCCGCCTGCACCGCGGTGTGGAAGGTCCGCAGCTGTCCGAGGTGGCGGATGTCGCCCAGGACGATGCGGCCGCCGTCCGCCAGCAGCTCCAAGGCCCGCGACAGCACCACGGTCAGGTAGTCGCGGTTCGGGAAGTACTGCGCGACGGAGTTGATCACGACCGTGTCGAAGTAGCCCGTCGGCAGACCGGTGAAGTCCTCCGCGCTCTGGCAGGACACCCGCACGTGCTCCCAACCGCGTTCGGCGACCTGGTCGACGAGGCGTGTCACCACCGCCTGGGACAGGTCCGTGCCCCAGTACGACTCCACCTCCTCCGCGAGGGGTGCCATCAGCAGACCCGAACCGACACCGATCTCCAGCACACGCCTCGGCCCGTAGGAGCGGATCCGCTCCACCGTCGCCGCACGCCACTCCCGCATCTCCTCCAGCGGGATCGCCTCACCCGTGTACGAGCTGTCCCAGCCTGCGAAGTCCTCACCCAACGGCGCCGTGGGCCGCTCGTACAAGGAGTCGTACAACTCCCGCCAGTCCTCGACCTGTTCCGCGGTGTCACCCTCGGCAGCGCTGTCACTGCCCGGGACGACGTAGGCCACCAGGCGGGTGTCGCCGGGCTGGTCCTCGCGGGCGATCACGACGGCCTGCGCGACCTCGGGGTGCCGGGTGAGGGCGGCCTGGATCTCGCCGGGCTCGATCCGGAACCCACGGATCTTCACCTGCTGGTCGGTACGGCCCAGATACTCCAGCTCACCGTCCGGGTTCCAGCGCACCAGGTCACCCGTGCGATACATCCGGTCCCCGGCCCCGCCGAACGGGTCCGCGACGAACCGCTCCGCCGTCAGACCCGGACGGTTCAGGTAGCCACGGGCCAGACCCCGGCCCGCGAGGTACAACTCACCGGGGATGCCCGGCGGGACCTGGCGCAGGTTCTCGTCCAGGACGTACACCCGCGTGTTGACCACGGGCCGACCGATCGGGGCCTTCGGACCGGACAGCGGACCGCCGGTCGAAGCGTAGATGGTGGCTTCGGTCGGGCCGTAGGCGTTGATCATCCGGCGGCCCTGCGACCAGCGCTCGGCCAGATCCGGCGGGCAGGCCTCGCCGGCCACGACGACGGTACCGAGGGCGGGCAGCGTGGTCTCGGTGCCGGACGGCAGGCTGGCCAGGGCCGACGGCGGAAGGAAGGCGTGGCTGATCCGCCGGTCGGACAGCACGTCGGCGAGGTCCTCGCCGGCAAGACGACCCGGCGGGGGCACGACGAGGGTGGCTCCGACGGTGAATCCGAGCACCAGCTCGATGACCGAGACGTCGAAGCTGGCAGAGGTGAACTGCAGCACGCGGCTGCCCTCGCCGAGGGCGCAGCGTTCCACCAGAGTGACGACGAGCGAGGCCAGACCCGTGTGGGTGACGGTGACGCCCTTGGGGCGGCCGGTGGAGCCCGAGGTGTAGATGGTGTACGCGGTGTTCGCGGCCGTGAGCGGCGCGATCCGGTCCGCATCCGTCGGGTCGGTGACGGGCTGCGCCTGCCAGACCTCGGCCAGCTCCTCGACCGCCAGCCCGCCCGGCAGCTCCGGCGCCAGTTCCGCGGTGGTGAGCAGGAGGGCGGGAGCCGCGTCGGCCAGCATGTAGGCGATGCGGTCGGCCGGGTAGTCCGGGTCCACCGGCAGGTAGCCGGCACCAGCCTTGGCGATGCCCAGGATCACGGCGAGCTGCTCGGCGCACCGGGGCAGAGCCACCCCGACCAACTGCTCGACACCGATCCCCCGGCCGATCAGCCAGTGCGCGACCTGGTTCGCCCGCGCGTTCAGCTCCGCATACGTCCAGGTCGCGTCGCCTACCTCCAGTGCGACGGCATCGGGGGTGGCCTGCACGCGGGCCTGGAACAGCTCCGGCAGCGTGGCATCGTCGATCTCCGGCCGGGCCGTGGTCGCCCACTCCCGGAGCTGGACCTCCTCCCCCTCGGCGAGGAGGTCCAGCGAGCCGATCGGCCGGGACGGATCAGCGGCGATCGCCCGCAGCAGCCGCGCCCAGCGCGCGATCAGCGCCTCGATCGTCGACCGGTCGTACAACTCCGTCGCGAACTCGATGGCTCCGCTGATGCCCACCGGCTCGTGGTCGTTGCCGTGTTCCTCGGTCAGGGTGACCATCAGGTCGAAGCGCGAGGTGCCGGTGTGCGCGCTCTCCGAGCGCACCTGCAGTCCCGGCAGCTCGAACTCGGCCTGCTCGTTGTTCTGCAGGGCCAACGCGACCTGGAAGAGCGGGTGGTGTGCCGCGGAGCGGTGCGGGTTGAGCTTCTCCACCAGGTACTGGAACGGAGTGTCCTGGTGGGCGTGGGCCGCCAGGCTGGTCCGGCGGACCTGGGCGAGCAGGTCGGTGAAGGCCGGGTTGCCCGCCGTGTCGGTGCGCAGGACGAGGGTGTTGACGAAGAAGCCGACCAGGTCGTCGAGGTTCTCGTCGGTGCGCCCGGCGACCGGAGAGCCGATCGGGATGTCCGTCCCGGCGCCGAGGCGGGTCAGCAGCGTGGCCACGGAGGCCTGGAGCACCATGAACACCGTCGCTCCGGCCGACCGGGCCAGCTGGGCGAGGTCCCGGTGCAGGTCCGCGTCGAAGGAGAAGTCGCACGCGTCACCGGCGTTGCCGGCCGTGGTGGGCCGGGGCCGGTCGGTGGGCACGGTGACCTGCTCCGGCAGACCGGCCAACTGCTGTGCCCAGTAGCCGTACTGGCGGCTGAACGGGCTGTCCGGGTCGGTGTCGTCACCGAGCAGGTCACGCTGCCAGAGCGTGTAGTCGGCGTACTGCACCGGCAGCTGCGGCCAGTCCGGCTCGGCACCGGTCAGGCGCGCGGTGTAGGCGGAGATCAGGTCCCGGGCCAGCGGCGCCAACGACCAACCGTCACCCGCGATGTGGTGCAGCACCATCATCAGCACCGACTCCGTCGGGCCGACGGCGAACAGCTCGGCGTGCAGCGGCACCTGGTCCGAGAGGTCGAACTCGTGGCGGGCCACTTCGTCGAGTTGCGCGGTGAGTAGGTCCTCACTGCTCGGTACGGTCCGCAGTGTGATGCGCGCCTGGTCGGGGGCGAGGACGTGCTGGCCGGGCTGTCCTTCGGTCTCGCGGAAGACGGTGCGCAGCGCCTCGTGCCGGGTGACCACGTCGTTGAGGGCGTCCTGCAGTGCCTGCTGGTCCAGGTCGCCCGTCAGGCGCAGGGCGAAGGCCATGTTGTAGGTGGCGGAGGGGCCTTCCAGCTTGTGCAGGAACCACAGCCGTTCCTGGGCGTAGGACAGCGGCAGCGTCTTCGGCCGTACGACCGGTTCGAGTGCGGGGCGCAGTTCGCCCGCGTGGTCGGCCAGCCGGCGGGCCAGCTGGGCCACGGTCGGTGCCTCGAAGATCGCGCGCAGCGGGATCTCCACGCCCAGGGCCGTACGGATGCGGCTGATCAGGCGGGTGGCCAGCAGGGAGTGGCCGCCCAGGTCGAAGAAGCCGTCGTCGACCCCCACGCTCGACAGACCGAGGACCTCCGCGAACGCCGCACCGAGGATCTGCTCCTGCGGGGTGCGGGCAGCGCGTCCGGCGACGGCCGCGGTGTAGACCGGGGCCGGCAGGGCGTCGCGGTCGACCTTCCCGTTGCGCGTCAGCGGGATGCTGTCGATCACCATGACCGCAGCCGGGACCATGTAGTCCGGCAGCTGCCGTCGCAGCCGGTCGCGCACCTCCTCGGCGGAGACACCGTGCTCCGTCTCCGGGACGACGTAGGCCACCAGGCGGGTGTCACCGGGCTGGTCCTCACGGGCGATCACGACGGCCTGCGCGACCTCCGGCTGCCGGGTGAGGGCGGCCTGGATCTCGCCGGGCTCGATCCGGAACCCGCGGATCTTCACCTGGTGGTCGGTACGACCCAGATACTCCAGCTCACCGTCCCCGTTCCAGCGCACCAGGTCACCCGTGCGGTACATCCGGTCCCCGGCCCCGCCGAACGGGTCCGCAATGAAGCGCTCGGCCGTCAGACCGGGCCGGTTGAGGTAGCCGCGGGCCAGGCCCCGGCCGGCGAGGTAGAGCTCGCCGGGGATGCCCGGCGGGACCTGGCGCAGGTTCTCGTCCAGGACGCGGGCACGGGTGTTGTGGTTGGGAGCGCCGATGGGCGTACGCAGGTCGGCCAGGGGACGGCTGATGGTGGTGGAGATGGTGGTCTCGGTCGGACCGTAGAGGTTGGCCATGTGACGGCCCGGCGCCCACAACCCGACCAGGTCCGGCGGGCAGGCCTCGGCACCGACGATGAGACTGGACAGGTCGGTCAGCGTGTCGGGGGCACCGGCCGGGAGGGTGGCCAGGATCGACGGCGGGATGAACGCGTGGGTGATCCGCCGGTCGGCCAGGACCCGGAGGAGGTCCTCACCCGCGAGACGACCCGGCGGGGGCACGACCAGGGTGCCGCCGTTGCTGAGAGCCATCAGCAGTTCCAGGACGGAAGCGTCGAAACTCGGCGAGGCCAGCTGCACGACCCGGCTGTCCGCCGTGGTCAGGCAGCGCTCGACCAGGGTCGAGGCCAGCGAGGCCAGACCCGTGTGGGTGACCGTCGCACCCTTGGGGCGGCCGGTGGAGCCCGAGGTGTAGATGGTGTACGCGGTGTTCGCCGGGGTGAGCGGCGCGATCCGGTCCGCATCGGTCGGGTCGGTGGCGGGCTGCGCCTGCCAGACCTCGGCCAGCTCCTCGACCGCCAGCCCGTCCGGCAGCCCGTCCGGCAGCCCCGGTGCCAGCTCCGCGGTGGTGAGCAGCAGCACGGGAGCGGCGTCGGCCAGCATGTAGGCGATGCGGTCGGCCGGGTAGTCCGGGTCCACCGGCAGGTAGCCGGCACCCGCCTTCACCACGCCCAGGATCGCCGCGAACAGCTCGGCGCCACGCGGCAGCGCCAGACCGACGAGCTGCTCGGCACCGATCCCCCGACCGATCAGCCAGTGCGCGACCTGGTTCGCCCGCGCGTTCAGCTCCGCGTACGTCCAGGTCTCGTCGCTGACCTCCAGTGCGACGGCATCGGGGGTGGCCCGCACGCGGGCCTGGAACAGCTCCGGCAGCGTGGCGTCGTCGATCTCCGGCCGGGCCGTGGTCGCCCACTCCCGGAGCTGGACCTCCTCCCCCTCGGTGAGGACGTCCAGCGAACCGATCGGCCGGGACGGATCGGCGGCGACCGCCCGCAGCAACCGGACCCAACGCGCGATCAGCGCCTCGATCGTCGACCGGTCGTACAGCTCCGTCGCGAACTCGATCACACCGTTCATACCGGAGGGCTCACCGTTGTCGCCACGATCCTCGGCCACGACGACGGAGAGGTCGAATCGCGCTGTGCCGGTGCCGATACCGCCGGACTCGACGTGGAGTCCGGGCAGCTCGAAGGGCGCCTGCTGGGTGGTCTGGAGCCCCAGGGAGATCTGGAACAGCGGGTGGTGGCTGGAGGAGCGGTGCGGGTTGAGCGCCTCCACCAGGTGCTCGAAGGGGATGTCCTGGTGGGCGTAGGCCTCCAGGCTGGTCCGGCGGACCTGGGCGAGCAGGTCGGTGAAGGCCGGGTTGCCCGCCGTGTCGGTGCGCAGGACCAGGGTGTTGACGAAGAAGCCGATCAGCTGGTCGAGGTTCTCGTCCGTGCGTCCGGCGATCGGCGCACCGAGCGGGATGTCCGTTCCGGCACCGAGGCGGGTCATCAGGGCGGCGAAGGACGCCTGCAACACCATGAACATCGTCGTGCCGCTGGAACGGGCCAACTCGGACAACGCCTGGTGGAGATCCGCGTCGATACCGAAGGTGGCGGCGTCGCCCGCGTAGCCGGCCACCGCCGGGCGGGGCCGGTCGGTGGGCACCGTCACCTGCTCCGGCAGGCCCGCCAACTGCTGCGCCCAGTACTGCTGCTGGCGCACGAACGGGCTGTCCGGGTCACTGTCGTCGCCCAGCAGCTCGCGCTGCCACAGCGTGTAGTCCGCGTACTGCACCGGCAGCTGCGGCCAGTCCGGCTCGGCACCGGTCAGGCGGGCGGAGTAGGCCGTGACCAGGTCACGGGCCAGCGGCGCCATCGACCAACCGTCACCGGCGATGTGGTGCAGCACCAGCAACAGCACCGACTCCGTCAGGCTGACGGCGAACAGTTCGGCGTGCAGCGGAACTTGGCCGGAGAGGTCGAACTCGTGGCGCGCGGCCAGCTCCAGGGCCGGCATGACGTCGTCCTGCTCGCACGGGCGGACGTGCAGGTCGATGCGGGCCTGCTCCGGGGCGAGAACGCGCTGCCGCGGCTGCCCGTCGACCTCCTCGAAGACCGTACGCAACGCCTCGTGGCGCGCGATGACGTCGTTGATGGCCTCTCCCAGCGCCTGCCGGTCCAGGTCACCGGTCAGCCGCAGGGCCAACGGCATGTTGTAGGTGGCCGAGGGGCCTTCCAGCTGGTGCAGGAACCACAACCGCTGCTGCGCGAAGGACAGCGGCAGCACCTCGGGACGAGGCATCACGACCAGAGCGGGACGCGCCGCGCCCTCGCCCAGCCGCGCGGAGAGCCGGGCGACGGTCGGCGCCTCGAACAGCACCTGGAGCGGCAGCTCGGTGCCGAGGGTACTCCGCACCCGGCTGCTGAGCTGCGTCGCCAGCAGCGAATGGCCACCGAGTGCGAAGAAGTCGTCATCGATCCCGACCCCGGGCACACCCAGGACCTCGGCGAACAGGGTGCAGAGGATCTCCTCCTGCGGCGTACGAGCCGCACGACCCCCAGCGGTGGACGCGTAGTCCGGCGCGGGGAGGGCCTTGCGGTCGATCTTCCCGTTCGGCGTCAGCGGAAGGCGGTCCAGGGTGACGATCGCCGACGGCACCATGTAGTCCGGCAGCTGCGCCTGCAACACCTGACGCAACGCCGTCACCAGCGAACCACCGGTCCGCGCCCGCGCCGGAGCGTTCGTCAGAGCCGAACCGGCCACGCCGGACGACCGATAGACACCGGTCACCGCCAGAGCGCTGCCCACCGGCAGCAGGACCGCGTCGAACGCGGCCGGCTGCTCGGAGTTCCAGGTGGTGACCGCGTCGAAGCCGCGCTCGGCGGCCCAGCGGTGGAAGGCCTCCGGGTCGATGCCGGTGGCCGAGCCGAGAGCCGAACGGATGGCGGTCAGGTCCTCGCCGGTGTCCAGGGCCTCCACGGCGGCGGCCTCGCCCGTCAGACGGGCGTTCGGGACACCCGTCACACGCAGGCCGCCCTCGACCGGACGCTCCCCGAGCTCATCCAGCGTCGTCACGTCCGTTCCCCAGCGCACCACCGGCACGCCGGCCAGGTCACCCGACCCGGCCAGGTCGGTCGGCTCCGCCGGGTTCTTGTGGAGGGTGACGTCGTAGCGGTGGCGGGTCAGCTCGTTGTGCGCCGAACCGCGCTTGATCCGGACGTCCACACCCGCACCGTGCTCGGCGGCGAAGGCGGCGAAGTAGTCCGGGTGGACCAGGAGTTCCTTCTCCACGACCACCGCGCGCTCCACCGCGGAACGCAACTTCGCGGCGTCGGCGGCCCTCGGCGTCTGCACCGCGGTCTGGAGGGTGCTCAGGAGCCCGGCGTGGCGGATGTCGCCCAGGAAGACCCGGCCGTTCTCGGCGAGAAGGTGGAAGGCCTGGGTGAGGACGGAGGTGAGGTAGTCGCGGTTGGGGAAGTACTGCGCGACGGAGTTGATGACAACCGTGTCGAAGTAGCCGGTCGGCAGACCGGTGAAGTCCTCGGCGCTCTGGCAGGACACCCGCACGTGCTCCCAGCCGCGTTCGGCGACCTGCTCGACCAGGCGTGTCACCACCGCCTGGGACAGGTCCGTGCCCCAGTACGACTCCACCTCCTCCGCGAGGGGTGCCATCAGCAGACCCGAACCGACACCGATCTCCAACACACGCCTCGGCCCGTAGGAGCGGATCCGCTCCACCGTCGCCGCACGCCACTCCCGCATCTCCTCCAACGGGATCGCCTCACCCGTGTACGAGCTGTCCCACCCCGCGAAGTCCTCACCCAACGACGCCGTGGCCTGCCCGTACACCGAGTCGTACAACTCCCGCCAGTCCCCGACCTGCTCGGCGGCATCGACCTCGACACCACCCCCGGTCTCGGGAACCACGTAGGCCACCAGGCGGGTGTCGCCGGGCTGGTCCTCACGCGGGACCACCACCGCCTGCGCGACCTCCGGCTGCTTGGTGAGTGCGGCCTGGATCTCGCCCGGCTCGATCCGGAACCCACGGATCTTCACCTGCTCATCCGTACGGCCCAGATACTCCAGCTCACCGTCCCGACTCCAGCGCGCCAGGTCACCCGTGCGATACATCCGCTCGCCCGGCACACCGAAGGGATCCGCGACGAAGCGTTCGGAACTCAGACCGGGACGGTTGAGGTAGCCGCGGGCCAGACCCCGGCCCGCGAGGTACAACTCACCCGCGACACCCTGCGGCACCTGCTCCAGGTTCTCGTCCAGCACGTACACCCGGGTGTTGACCACCGGCCGACCGATCGGAACATACGCACCCGACAGCGGCTCACTGGCCGTCGCACCAACCGTCGACTCCGTCGGACCGTAAGCGTTGATCATCCGACGACCCACCGACCACCGCTCCGCCAGATCCGGCGGGCACGCCTCACCGGCCACCACCACGGTCTCCAGACCCGGCAAGGAGGCCTCGACCCCCACCGGCAGACTCGCCAACGCCGACGGCGGCAGCGTCACATGCGTGACCCCCCGCTCGGCCAGCACCCGGCCCAGCTCCTCACCCACCAAGCGTCGCGACCCCGCCACCACCAACGCCGCACCGGTCGCCAGCGCCATCACCAGCTCCCACACCGCCGCATCGAACCCCGGCGAAGCGAACTGCAGCACCCGGCTCTCCGCCGACACCCCGAACCGCTCCACCAGCGTCACCGCCAACGACGCCAACCCCGAATGCGTAACCGCCACACCCTTGGGCCGACCCGTCGAACCCGACGTGTAGATCGTGTAAGCCGTGTTCAACGAGGACAGCGGCGCAACCCGGTCCGCATCCGTCGGATCCGTGACCGACTGCCCCTCCCAGACCTCCGCCAGCTCCTCGACCACCAGCACGTCCGCCAACCCGTCCGGCAGCCCGGACGCCAGCTCCCCGCTGGTGAGCAGCACAGCGGGAGCCGCGTCGGCGAGCATGTACGCGATCCGCTCCGCCGGATAGTCCGGATCCACCGGCAGGTAGCCGGCACCCGCCTTCACGATGCCCAGCACCACCGCCACCTGCACCGCGCTACGCGGCAACACCACACCCACGAGATCCTCGGCGCCGACACCCCGCGAGATCAGCCAGTGCGCGACCTGGTTCGCCCGCGCGTTCAACTCCGCATACGTCCACGACACCTCACCCGCGTCCACGGCCTCGGCGGACGGCGCGGCCTGCACCTGCGCCTGGAACAGCTCGGGCAGCGTCGGCTGTTCGGCTCGCTCCGACTTGACCACCCGGTCGAGGCGTTCCCACAAGGTCAGGATGTTCAGGGCACCGATCCGCTGGGACGGGTCGGCGACCACGCCCCGCAGCACCTGCGTCCACCGTTCGATCAGCGTCTCGATCGTGGCCCGGTCGTACAGGTCCGTCGCGAACTCGATGAACCCGCTGATGCCCCTCGGGGCGCGATCGACGTCGTGCTCCTCCCCCAGGCTGATGAGCACGTCGAGGCGTGAGGTGCTGGTGTGCGTCTCCTCCGGGCGGACCCGGAGGTCCGGCAGCGTGAAGTCCGCCTCCTCCGTGTTCTGCAGCACGAAGGCCACCTGGAAGAGCGGGTGGTGCCCGGCGGAGCGGTGCGGGTTGAGCTTCTCCACCAGGTACTGGAACGGGATGTCCTGGTGGGCGTGAGCCGCCAGGCTGGTCCGGCGCACCTGGGCGAGCAGATCGGTGAAGACGGGGTTGCGAGCCGTGTTGGTGCGCAGCACGAGCGAGTTGACGAACAGTCCGATGAGATCGTCGAGGTTCTCGTCGGTGCGCCCGGCGATACCGCTGCCGATCGGGATGTCCGTCCCGGCGCCGAGCCGGGTCATCAGCGCGGCCATGGAGGCCTGGAGCACCATGAACACGGTCGTGTCGGTGGCCCGGGCCAGCTCGGCGAGGTCCCGGTGCAGGTCCGCGTCGAAGTTCAGCCGGATGACATCGCCGGCGTAGCTGGCGACGGCGGGGCGGGGCCGGTCGCCGGGGATGGTGACCTGCTCCGGCAGACCAGCGAGCTGCTCGGCCCAGTATTCGTACTGACGGGTGAACGCGCTGGTCACGTCGGTCTCCTTGCCGAGAAGGTGGCGTTGCCAAAGGGTGTAGTCGGCGTACTGGACGGGCAGTTGCGGCCAGTCGGGCGCGGCGCCGGTCCGACGGGCGGTGTAGGCGGCGATCAGGTCCCGGGCCAGCGGCGCCATCGACCAGCCGTCGGCCGCGATGTGGTGGACGATCAGCATCAGCACCGACTCCGCCGGGCTGATGGTGAACAGCCTTGCGTGCAGCGGCACTTGGGCGGACAGGTCGAACTCGTGGCGAGCGGCCAGGTTCAGCGTCGGAGTGACGTCGGCCTCGTCGATCTGCTGAACGTGCAGGGCGACCCGGGCCTGATCACCGGGGGCGAGGATGTGCTGGCCGGGCTGTCCTTCGGTCTCGCGGAAGACTGTGCGCAGCGCCTCGTGCCGGGTGACCACGTCGTTGAGGGCCTCCTGCAGCGCCTCCCGGTCCAGGTCGCCCGTCAGGCGCAGGGCGAAGGCCATGTTGTAGGTGGCGGAGGGGCCTTCCAGCTTGTGCAGGAACCACAGCCGCTCCTGGGCGTAGGACAGCGGCAGCACCTGCGGCCGGGCCAACGGCACCAGGGCCGGGCGCAGTTCGCCCGCGTGGTCGGCCAGTCGGCGGGCCAGCTGGGCCACGGTCGGGGACTCGAAGATCGCGCGCAGCGGGATCTCCACGCCCAGGGCCGTACGAATGCGGCTGATCAGACGGGTGGCCAGCAGGGAGTGGCCGCCCAGGTCGAAGAAGCCGTCGTCGACCCCCACGCTCGACAGGCCGAGAATCTCGGCGAACGCCGCACCGAGGATCTGCTCCTGCGGGGTACGGGCACCGCGCCCGGCGCCGGCCGCGCTGTAGACCGGAGCCGGCAGGGCCCTGCGGTCGATCTTCCCGTTCGGGGTCACCGGCATCCGGTCCAGTGCCACGACGGCCGCGGGGACCATGTAGTCCGGCAGCTGCTCCCGCAGCCGGTCGCGCACCTCCTCGGTGGACACCCCGTGCTCCGTCTCCGGGACGACGTAGGCCACCAGGCGGACGTCACCGGGCTGGTCCTCACGCGGGACCACCAGCGCCTGCGCGACCCCCGGAATCCGGGCTACGGCGGTCTGGACCTCGCCGGGCTCGATCCGGAACCCGCGGATCTTCACCTGGTGGTCGGTGCGGCCCAGGTACTCCAGCTCACCGTCCCGGTTCCACCGCACCAGGTCACCCGTGCGGTACATCCGGTCCCCGGCCCCGCCGAACGGATCCGCCACGAAGCGCTCCGCCGTCAGACCCGGCCGGTCCAGGTACCCGCGAGCCATCACGGTGCCCGCGTTGTAGAGCTCGCCGGGGATGCCCGGCGGCACCAACTGGAGGTACTCGTCCAGCACGTAGAGCCGGGTGTGGACGATCGGTCGCCCGATCGTGACGTGCCGGCCCGACAGCGGTGAACTGATGGAGCTGACGAAGGTCTCCGTCGTCCCGTACAGGTTGATCATCTGGCGGCCCTGCGACCAGTGCTCCACCACCTCGGGCGGGCACGCCTCGCCCGCCACCAGCACCGTGCGCAGGTCGCGCAGTGCGGCGGCCGTGCCCTCGGGCATGCTCGCCAGCGCCGACGGCGGGATGAACGCGTGGGTGACGCGGCAATCGGCCAGGACGCGCGCGAGCTCCTCCCCCGCGAGGCGGCCGGGCTGGGGCACCACGAGAGCGCCGCCCCGGCTGATGGCCATGAGGATCTCGATGATCGAGACGTCGAAGCTGGGGGACGCCAGTTGCAGCACACGACTGTCGGGCCCGGTCGCGCAGCACTCGATCAGGCTGGCGGTGACGCCGGCCAGTCCGGTGTGGGGAACGGCGGTGCCCTTGGGGCGGCCGGTGGAACCCGAGGTGTAGATCACGTACGCCGGGTTGGCCGGTCGCAGCGGGGTGATCCGGTCGGCATCGGTCGGGTCGGTGGCGGGCTGCGCCTGCCAGACCTCGGCCAGGTCCTCGACCGCCAGCCCGCCCGGCAGTCCGTCCGGCAGCCCCGGTGCCAGCTGCACCGCCAGCTCCGCAGTGGTGAGGAGGAGGGCGGGGGCGGCGTCGGCCAGCATGTAGGCGATGCGGTCGGCCGGGTAGTCCGGGTCCACCGGCAGGTAGCCGGCGCCCGCCTTGGCGATGCCCAGGATCACGGCGAGCTGCTCGGCACAACGGGGCAGAGCCACCCCGACGAGCTGCTCGGCACCGATGCCCCGGCCGATCAGCCAGTGCGCGACCTGGTTCGCCCGCGCGTTCAGCTCCGCATACGTCCAGGTCGCCTTGCCGACCTCCAACGCGAGGGCATCGGGGGTGGCCTGCACCCGGGCCTCGAACAGCTCCGGCAGCGTGGCCGCACCGGTCCCCGCACTCGGGGCAGCCGACCAGTCCCGGAGCCGGGCGGCCTCACCGGGCGTGAGGACGTCCAGGAATCCGATCGGCCGGGACGGATCGGCGGCAATCGACCTGAGCAGCCGGACCCAGCGTGCGATCAGCGCCTCGACGGTGGTGCGGTCGTACAGATCCGTCGCGAACTCGACCGTGCCCGACATGCCGGCCGGGGTGCCGTTGTCGTCCCGGTGCTCGCCCATGTTGATGAACATGTCGAACCTGGACGTGCCCATCGCGACACCGTCTGCCGCGACCTGCAGGTTGGGCAGCTCGAAGTTCGGCTGCTCGGTGTTGAGGACGGCGAGCATGACCTGGAAGAGCGGGTGATGCGTGGTGCTGCGGTGCGGGTTGAGCGCCTCCACCAGGTGCTCGAAGGGGACGTCCTGGTGGGCATAGGCCTCCAGACTGGTCCGGCGCACCTGGGCGAGCAGCTCGGTGAACGACGGGTTGCCGGCCGTGTCGGTGCGCAGGACCAGGGTGTTGACGAAGAAGCCGATCAGCTGGTCGAGGTTCTCGTCCGTACGTCCGGCGATCGGCGCACCGAGCGGGATGTCCGTGCCGGCACCGAGGCGGGTCATCAGGGCGGCGAAGGACGCCTGCAACACCATGAACATGGTCGTGCCGCTGGAACGGGCCAGCTCGGACAGCGCCTGGTGCAGATCCGCGTCGATACCGAAGGTGGTGACGTCACCCGCGTAGCCGGCGACGGCGGGCCGGGGCCGGTCGGTGGGCACGGTCACCTGCTCCGGCAAACCGGCCAACTGCTGTGCCCAGTACTGCTGCTGGCGAACGAACGGACTGTCCGGGTCACTGTCGTCACCGAGCAGCTCGCGCTGCCACAGCGTGTAGTCGGCGTACTGCACCGGCAGCTGCGGCCAGTCCGGCTCGTCGTCCGTGAGACGGGCACTGTAGGCGGAGATCAGGTCACGGGCCAGCGGCGCCAGCGACCAGCCGTCACCCGCGATGTGGTGCAGCACCAGCATCAGCACCGACTCCGTCGGACTGACCGTGAACAGCTCGGCGTGCAGCGGCACTTGGCCGGACAGGTCGAACTCGTACCGGGCGGCCCGACGCAGGTGGTCGGCGAGTCCGCCCTCGTCCGTGGGGACGACCGCCAGGTCGATGCGGGCCTGCTCGGGGTCGAGGATGTGCTGACGGGCCTGTCCGTCGACGTCCAGGAAGACGGTGCGCAGGGCCTCGTGGCGCGCGATGACGTCGTTGAGGGAGTCCAGCAGCGCCTGCCGGTCCAGCTCACCGGTCAGCCGCAGGGCCAACGGCATGTTGTAGGTGGCCGAGGGGCCCTCGAGCTGGTGCAGGAACCACAGCCGCTGCTGGGCGTAGGAGAGCGGAAGCGGGTTGGGCCGGGTGACGGGCAGGAGCGGCGGACGCAGTTCACCGCCCTGGGTCAGACGCGGCGCGAGCTTCGCCACGGTCGGCGCCTCGAACAGCACCTGGAGCGGCGCCTCGGTGCCGAGGGTGCTGCGGATCCGGCTGCTGAGCTGGGTGGCGAGCAGGGAGTGGCCGCCGAGGTCGAAGAAGTTGTCGTCGATCCCGACCCCGGGCAGGCCGAGGACCTCGGCGAACAGGGTGCAGAGGATCTCCTCCTGGGGCGTGCGCGGTGCACGGCCGTCGGCCGTGGACGCGTAGTCCGGCGCGGGGAGGGCCTTACGGTCGGCCTTCCCGTTCGGGGTGAGCGGGATGTGGTCCAGGGTGACGATCGCCGACGGCACCATGTAGTCCGGCAGCTGTGCCTGCAACACCTGGCGCAACGCCGTCACCAGCGAACCACCGGTCCGCGCCCGCGCCGGAGCATTCGTCAGAACCGAACCGGCCACCCCCGACGACCGATAGACACCGGTCACCGCCAGAGCGCTGCCCACCGGCAGCAGGACCGCATCGAACGCGCCCGGTCGCTCCGAACTCCACGTGGCGACCGCGTCCAAGCCCTGAGCCGCGGCCCACTCGTGGAACACCTCGGGATCCACACCCCCGCCGGCCGCCAGCGCCTCCCGCACTCGGACCAGATCCGCACCCACCGAAAGCGCTTCAACGGCGGCGACCTCGCCCGCCAGACGGGCGTTCGGGACACCCGACACACGCAAGCCGCCCTCGACCGGACGCTCCCCGAGCTCCTCCAGCGTCGAAACGTCGGTCCCCCAGCGCAGCAGCGGAGCGCCGGTGAGATCGGTCAGTGTCTCCGCAGACTTGTGGAGGGTGACGTCGTAGCGGTGGCGGGTCAGCTCGTTGTGCGCCGAGCCCCGCTTGATCCGGATGTCCACACCCGCGCCGTGCTCGGCGGCGAAGACGGTGAAGTAGTCCGGGTGGACCAGGAGTTCCTTCTCCACGACCACCGCGCGCTCCACCGAAGCGTGGAGCTGGGTGGCGTCGGCCGCCCGCGTCGCCTGGACCGCGGTGTGGAAGGTCCGCAACTGCCCGAGATGGCGAACATCACCGACAACGACCCGGCCGCCGTCCGCCAGCAACTCCAAGGCCCGCGACAGAACCACGGTCAGGTAGTCGCGGTTCGGGAAGTACTGCGCGACGGAGTTGATGACGACCGTGTCGAAGTAGCCCGTCGGCAGACCGGTGAAGTCCTCCGCACTCTGGCAGGACACCCGCACGTGCTCCCAACCGCGCTCCGCGACCTGCTCGACGAGGCGCGTCACCACCGCCTGGGACAGGTCCGTGCCCCAGTACGACTCCACCTCCCCAGCCAGCGGTGCCATCAGCAGACCCGAACCGACACCGATCTCCAGCACACGCCTCGGCGCATAGGAGCGGATCCGCTCCACCGTCGCCGTACGCCACTCCCGCATCTCCTCCAGCGGGATCGCCTCACCCGTGTACGAGCTGTCCCACCCCGCGAAATCCTCACCCAACGGCGCCGTGGGCCGCTCGTACACCGAGTCGTACAACTCCCGCCAACCCTCGACCTGCTCAGCGGCGGCCTGTTCCTGGCCGTCCACGGCGGTGCCGGGCACGACGTACGCCACCAGGCGGACGTCACCGGGCTGGTCCTCACGGGCGACCACGGCAGCGTGGGCGACCTCGGGGTGGGCGGCCAGGGCGGCCTCGACCTCCCCGAGCTCGATGCGGAAGCCGCGGATCTTCACCTGGTCGTCGGCGCGGCCGGTGTAGACGAGGACACCCTCAGCGGTCCAGCGCACGACGTCCCCGGTGCGGTACATCCGCTCGCCCGGCTCACCGAACGGATCCGCGACGAACCGCTCGGCCGTCAGGCCGGGACGGTTCAGGTAGCCGCGGGCCAGCTGGACCCCGGCGAGGTACAGCTCGCCCGGCACGCCCGGTGGGACGGGCTGGAGTGCCGCGTCCAGTACGTACACACGGGTGTTCCAGACGGGGCGTCCGATGGGCACGCTCGCACCGGTGTCGGACTCCCGGCACGCCCAGGCCGTGACGTCCACCGATGCCTCGGTGGGGCCGTAGAGGTTGTGCAGCGGAACGTCGAGCACGTCGTCGAAGCGGTCGCGCAGGTCGGCCGACAACGCCTCCCCGCTGCACAGGACGGCACGCAGTCCGGTGCAGCCGGCCGCAGCCGGCTCGTGCAGGAACGCCTGGAGCATGGACGGGACGAAGTGGGCGATGGTGATCCGCTCGCGCTGGATCAGCTCGGCCAGGTAGGCGGGGTCCTTGTGCCCGCCCGGGCGGGCGAGGACGAGCGTTCCGCCCTCCAGCAGCGGCCAGAAGAACTCCCAGACCGAGACGTCGAAGCCGAACGGCGTCTTCTGCAGGACCCGGTCGTCCGCACCGATCCGGTACTCGCTCTGCATCCAGGTCAGCCGGTTGACGATGCCGCTGTGCGGAACCGCCACGCCCTTGGGCCGGCCGGTCGAACCCGAGGTGTAGATCACGTACGCCGGGTTGGCCGCTCGCAGCGGGTGGATCCGGTCCGCGTCGACGGGGTCGCTGTCGGGCAGGCCCGCCAGCTCCTCGACCAGGGCGGGCGCGTCCAGGACGAGGGCCGGGGCCGCGGTGAGAGCGGCGGTGGCGGATGTCGCGAGCACCAGCGCGGGGGCGCCGTCCTCCAGCAGGTGGGCGATGCGGTCCGCCGGGTACTCCGGGTCGACCGGCAGGTAGGCGGCGCCGGCCTTGGTGACGGCCAGCAGTGCGACCACCATCTCGACGGAGCGCTCCAGCACCAGCGCGACCAGCTGCTCCGGGCCGGCTCCACGGCTGATCAGCAGGTGGGCCAGACGGTTGGCCCGGGCGTTCAGCTCCGCGTACGAGAGCTCGACGCCCTCGAACACCACGGCGGTCGCGTCCGGCGTACGGGTCGCCTGGGCCTGGAAGAGCTCGGGCAACGTGGCGGACGGGACCTCGACGGCGGTGTCGTTCCACTCGCCGAGGATGCGGTGGCGCTCGGCCCGGTCGAGGATCTCGACCTCGTCCAGGGGCAGCCGCGGGTCGACGACCACGGCCCGCAGCAGGCGCACCCAGCGCTCGGCCATGACCTCGACGGTCACCCGGTCGTACAGGTCCGTCGCGAACTCGATGAACCCGTTGATTCCCGCAGGCGCACCGTTCTCGCCGTGCTCCTCCCCGACGGTGATGAACAGGTCGAACCGCGCCGTGCCGGTGGGAGTCGGCTCGGGGCTGACGTGCAGTCCGGGCAGCCGGAAGTCGGCCTGCTCGTTGTTCTGCAGGGCCAGCATGACCTGGAAGAGCGGGTGGTGAGCGGCGGAGCGGTGCGGGTTGAGCTTCTCCACCAGGTACTGGAAGGGGACGTCCTGGTGGGTGTAGCCGGCCAGGGTGGTCCGGCGGACCTGGGCGAGCAGGTCGGTGAAGGCCGGGTTGCCCGCCGTGTCGGTCCGCACCACGAGGGTGTTGACGAAGAAGCCGACCAGGTCGTCGAGGTTCTCGTCGGTGCGCCCGGCGATGGGAGAACCGATCGGGATGTCGGTCCCGGCGCCGAGGCGGGTCATCAGGGCGGCGAGGGAGGCCTGCAGCACCATGAACACGGTCGTGTCGGTGGCACGGGCCAGCTCGGCCAGGTCCCGGTGCAGACCGTCGTCGAGGCCGAACGCGATGGTGTCACCCGCCTTGCCGGCGACGGCGGGCCGGGGCCGGTCGGTGGGGACGGTCACCTGCTCCGGCAGCCCGGCCAACTGCTGCGCCCAGTAGCCGTACTGGCGACTGAACGGACTCTGCGGGTCGGTGTCCTCACCGAGCAGGTCACGCTGCCACAGCGTGTAGTCCGCGTACTGCACCGACAGGTGCGGCCAGCCGGGCTCGTCGTCCGTGAGACGGGCACTGTAGGCGGCGATCAGGTCACGGGCCAGCGGCGCCATCGACCAGCCGTCGGCCGCGATGTGGTGGACGATCAACATCAGCACCGACTCCGTCGGGCTGACGGTGAACAGCCGTGCGTGCAGCGGTACTTGGGCGGACAGGTCGAACTCGTGCTGCGCGGCGCGACGGAGCTGGTCGTGCAGCCGGCTCTCGTCCGTGGGGACGGTCCGCAGCGTGATCCGCGCCTGGTCGGGGGCGAGAACGTGCTGGCCGGGCCGTCCGTCGGTCTCGCGGAAGACGGTGCGCAGGGCCTCGTGCCGGGTGACCACGTCGTTGAGGGCGTCCTGCAGTGCCTGCTGGTCCAGCTCGCCGGAGAGGCGCAGGGCGTACGCCATGTTGTAGGTGGCGGAGGGGCCTTCCAGCTTGTGCAGGAACCACAGCCGTTCCTGGGCGTAGGACAGCGGCAGCACCTGCGGCCGCACGACCGGTTCGAGTGCGGGGCGCAGTTCGCCCGCGTGGTCGGCCAGCCGGCGGGCCAGCTGGGCCACGGTCGGTGCCTCGAAGATCGCGCGCAGCGGAATCTCGGTCCCGAGCGCCGTGCGGATGCGGCTGATCAGACGGGTGGCCAGCAGCGAGTGACCGCCCAGGTCGAAGAAGCCGTCGTCGACCCCCACCCCGGGCACGCCCAGGATCTCGGCGAACGCCGTGCAGAGGATCTCCTCCTGCGGCGTACGCGGGGCGCGCCCGGTGCCGGCCAGGGCGTAGTCGGGTGCGGGCAGGGCGTCGCGGTCCACCTTCCCGTTCGGGGTCACCGGCATCCGGTCGAGAGCCACGACGGCCGCGGGGACCATGTAGTCCGGCAGCTGCTCCCGCAGCCGGTCGCGCACCTCCTCGGTGGACAAGCCGTACTCCGTCTCCGCGACGACGTAGGCCACCAGGCGGGTGTCGCCGGGCTGGTCCTCGCGAGCGATGACGACGGCCTGTGCGACCTCGGGGTGCCGGGTGAGAGCAGCCTGGATCTCGCCGGGCTCGATCCGGAACCCGCGGATCTTCACCTGCTCATCCGTACGGCCCAGGTAGTCCAGTTCACCGTCCGGGTTCCAGCGCACCAGGTCACCCGTGCGGTACATCCGGCTCCCGGCCCCGCCGAACGGATCCGCCACGAAGCGTTCGGAACTCAGACCGGGCCGGTCGAGGTAGCCGCGGGCCAGGCCCCGGCCGGCGAGGTACAGCTCGCCGGGGATGCCCGGCGGCACCTGGCGCAGGTTCTCGTCCAGCACGTACACCCGGGTGTCGACCACCGGCCGACCGATCGGAACATGCGCACCCGACAACGGCTCACTGACCGTCGCACCGACCGTCGACTCCGTCGGACCGTACGCGTTCACCATCCGACGACCCGCCGACCACCGCTCGGCCAGGTCCGGCGGGCAGGCCTCGGCACCGACGATGAGGCTGGACAGGTCGGTCAGCGTGTCGGGGGCACCGGCCGGGAGGGTGGCCAGGATCGACGGCGGGATGAACGCGTGGGTGATCCGCCGGTCGGCCAGGACCCGGAAGAGGTCCTCACCCGCGAGACGACCCGGCGGGGGCACGACCAGGGTGCCGCCGTTGCTGAGAGCCATCAGCAGTTCCAGGACGGAGGCGTCGAAACTCGGCGAGGCCAACTGCACGACCCGGCTGTCCGCCGTAGTGCGGCAGCGCTCGACCAGCGTCGAGGCGAACGACGCCAGACCCGTGTGGGTGACCGTGGCACCCTTGGGGCGGCCGGTGGAGCCCGAGGTGTAGATCACGTAGGCCGGGTTGGCCGGTCGCAGCGGGGTGATCCGGTCGGCATCGGTCGGGTCGGTGGCGGGCTGTGCCTGCCAGACCTCGGCCAGCTCCTCGACCGCCAGCCCCTCCGCCAGTCCGCCCGGCAGCTCCGGTGCCAGCTCCGCGGTGGTGAGGAGGAGGGTGGGGGTGGCGTCGGCGAGCATGTAGGCGATGCGGTCGGCCGGGTAGTCCGGGTCGACCGGCAGGTAGCCGGCACCCGCCTTGGCGATGCCCAGGATCACGGCGAGCTGCTCGGCACACCGGGGCAGCGCCACCCCGACCAACTGCTCGGCACCGATGCCCCGGCCGATCAGCCAGTGCGCGACCTGGTTCGCCCGGGCGTTCAGCTCGGCGTACGTCCAGGACGCGTCGCCGACCTCCAGTGCGACGGCATCGGGGGTGGCCTGCACGCGGGCCTGGAACAGCTCCGACAGCGTGGCCGCACCGGTCCCCGCACTCGGGGCACCCGACCAGTCCCGGAGCCGGGCGGCCTCACCGGGCGTGAGGACGTCCAGGAATCCGATCGGCCGGGACGGATCGGCGGCAATCGACCTGAGCAGCCGGACCCAGCGCGCAGTCAGCGCCTCGATCGTCGACCGGTCGTACAGATCCGTCGCGAACTCGACGAACCCGTTGATTCCCGCAGGTGCACCGTTCTCGCCACGCTCCTCGCCGACGGTGATGGCGAGGTCGAACATCGAGGTTCCGGTGGGCCAGATCTCGCTGTCCACCTGCAGCCGGGGCAGGTCGAAGGACGGCTGCTGGGCGGTCTGGAGCCCCAGGGAGATCTGGAACAGCGGGTGGTGGCTGGAGGAGCGGTGCGGGTTGAGCGCCTCCACCAGGTGCTCGAAGGGCACGTCCTGGTGGGCATAGGCCTCCAGACTGGTCCGACGGACCCGGGCAAGCAGGTCGGTGAAGGCCGGGTTGCCCGCCGTGTCGGTGCGCAGGACCAGGGTGTTGACGAAGAAGCCGATCAGGTCGTCGAGGTTCTCATCCGTACGTCCGGCGATCGGCGCACCGAGCGGGATGTCCGTACCGGCACCGAGCCGGGTCATCAGGGCAGCGAAGGACGCCTGCAACACCATGAACATCGTCGTGCCGCTGGAACGGGCCAACTCGGACAACGCCTGGTGCAGATCCGCGTCGATACCGAAGGTGCTGACGTCACCCGCGTAGCCGGCCACCGCCGGGCGGGGCCGGTCGGTGGGCACGGTCACCTGCTCCGGCAGACCGGCCAACTGCTGTGCCCAGTACTGCTGCTGGCGCACGAACGGACTGTCCGGGTCACTGTCGTCACCCAGCAGCTCGCGCTGCCACAGCGTGTAGTCGGCGTACTGCACCGGCAGCTGCGGCCAGTCCGGCTCGGCACCGGTCAGGCGGGCGGAGTAGGCCGTGACCAGGTCACGGGCCAGCGACGCCATCGACCAACCGTCACCGGCGATGTGGTGCAGCACCAGCAACAGCACCGACCCCGTCGGACTGACCGTGAACAGCTCGGCGTGCAGCGGAACTTGGCCGGAGAGGTCGAACTCGTGGCGCGCGGCCAGGTCCAGTTGCCCGTTGATCCGGTCCTCGTCCGTGGGGACGACCGCCAGGTCGATGCGGGCCTGCTCGGGGTCGAGGATGTGCTGACGGGCCTGTCCGTCGACGTCCAGGAAGACGGTGCGCAGGGCCTCGTGCCGGGAGATCACATCGTTGAGGGCGTCCAGCAGCGCCTGCCGGTCCAGCTCACCGGTCAGCCGCAGGGCCAACGGCATGTTGTAGGTGGCCGAGGGGCCTTCCAGCTGGTGCAGGAACCACAACCGCTGCTGCGCGAAGGACAGCGGCAGCACCTCGGGACGAGGCATCACGACCAGAGCGGGACGCGCCGCGCCCTCGCCCAGCCGCGCGGAGAGCCGGGAGACGGTCGGCGCCTCGAACAGCACCTGGAGCGGCAGCTCGGTGCCGAGGGTACTCCGCACCCGGCTGCTGAGCTGCGTCGCCAACAGCGAATGGCCACCGAGTGCGAAGAAGTCGTCATCGATCCCGACCCCGGACACACCCAGGACCTCGGCGAACAGGGTGCAGAGGATCTCCTCCTGCGGCGTACGAGCCGCACGACCCCCAGCGGTGGACGCGTAGTCCGGCGCCGGAAGGGCCTTGCGGTCGATCTTCCCGTTCGGCGTCAACGGAAGACGGTCCAGCGTGACGATCGCCGACGGCACCATGTAGTCCGGCAACTGCGCCTGCAACACCTGACGCAACGCCGTCACCAGCGAACCACCGGTCCGCGCCCGCGCCGGAGCATTCGTCAGAACCGAACCGGCCACCCCCGACGACCGATAGACACCGGTCACCGCCAGGCCGCTGCCCACCGGCAGCAGAACCGCATCGAACGCGGCCGGTCGCTCCGAACTCCACGTGGCGACCGCGTCCAAGCCGCGCTCGGTGGCCCAGCGGTGGAACACCTCGGGATCCACACCCCCGCCGGCCGCCAGCGCCTCCCGTACGACCGCCAGATCCGCACCCACCGAAAGCGCATCGACGGCGGCGACCTCGCCCGCCAGACGGGCGTTCGGGACACCCGTCACACGCAGACCGCCCTCGACCGGACGCTCCCCGAGCTCCTCCAGCGTCGCAACGTCCGTCCCCCAGCGCAGCACCGGCACGCCGCCCAGATCCGTCAGCGCCCCCGCGGACTTGTGGAGGGTGACGTCATAGCGGTGGCGGGTCAGCTCGTTGTGCGCCGAGCCCCGCTTGATCCGAACATCCACACCCGCACCACGCTCGGCGGCGAAGACGGTGAAGTAGTCCGGGTGGACCAGGAGTTCCTTCTCCACCACCACCGCACGCTCCACCGAAGCGTGGAGCTGCGCGACATCAGCGGCCCTCGGCACCTGCACAGCCGTCTGGAACACCCGCAACTGCCCGAGATGGCGAACGTCACCGACAACGACCCGGCCACCGTCCGCCAGCAACTCCAACGCCCCCGACAGAACCACAGTCAGGTAGTCGCGGTTCGGGAAGTACTGCGCGACGGAGTTGATGACGACCGTGTCGAAGTAGCCGGTCGGCAGACCGGTGAAGTCCTCCGCACTCTGGCAGGACACCCGCACGTGCTCCCAGCCGCGCTCCGCGACCTGCTCGACCAGGCGTGTCACCACCGCCTGGGACAGGTCCGTGCCCCAGTACGACTCGACCTCCTCCGCGAGGGGTGCCATCAGCAGACCCGAACCGACACCGATCTCCAGCACACGCCTTGGCCCGTAGGAGCGGATCCGCTCCACCGTCGCCGTACGCCACTCCCGCATCTCCTCCAGCGGGATCGCCTCACCCGTGTACGAGCTGTCCCACCCCGCGAAGTCCTCACCCAACGGCGCCGTGGCCTGCTCGTACACCGAGTCGTACAACTCCCGCCAGTCCCCGACCTGCTCAGCGGCATCGACCTCGGCAGCACTGTCACTCCCCGGGACAACATAGGCGACCAGACGGATGTCACCAGGCTGGTCCTCACGCGGAACCACCACTGCCTGCGCGACCTCGGCATGCCGGGTGAGGGCAGCTTCGACCTCACCGGGCTCGATCCGGAACCCACGGATCTTCACCTGCTCATCCGTACGGCCCAGATACTCCAGCTCACCATCCCGACTCCACCGCGCCACGTCACCCGTGCGATACATCCGGCTCCCGGCCCCGCCGAACGGATCCGCCACGAAGCGCTCGGCCGTCAGGCCGGGACGGTTCAGGTAGCCACGAGCCAGGCCCCGGCCGGCGAGGTAGAGCTCGCCGGGGATGCCCGACGGGACCTGGCGCAGGTTCTCGTCCAGCACGTACACCCGGGTGTTGACCACCGGCCGACCGATCGGAACATACGCACCCGACAGCGGCTCACTGGCCGTCGCACCAACCGTCGACTCCGTCGGACCGTACGCGTTGATCATCCGACGACCCACCGACCACCGCTCCGCCAGATCCGGCGGGCACGCCTCACCGGCCACCACCACGGTCTCCAGACCCGGCAAGGAGGCCTCGACCCCCACCGGCAGACTCGCCAACGCCGACGGCGGCAGCGTCACATGCGTGACCCCCCGCTCGGCCAGCACCCGGCCCAGCTCCTCACCCACCAAGCGTCGCGACCCCGCCACCACCAACGCCGCACCGGTCGCCAGCGCCATCACCAGCTCCCACACCGCCGCATCGAACCCCGGCGAAGCGAACTGCAGCACCCGACTCTCCGCCGACACCCCGAACCGCTCCACCAGCGTCACCGCCAACGACGCCAACCCCGAATGCGTAACCGCCACACCCTTGGGCCGACCCGTCGAACCCGACGTGTAGATCGTGTAAGCCGTGTTCGCGGCCGTGAGCGGGGCGATCCGGTCGGCGTCCGTCGGGTCGGTGGCGGGCTGCGCCTGCCAGACCTCGGCCAGCTCCTCGACCGCCAGCCCGCCCGCCAGCCCGCCCGCCAGCCCGTCCGGCAGCCCCGGCGTCAACTCCCCACTGGTGAGCAGCAGGACGGGGGCCGCGTCCGCGAGCATGTACGCGATCCGCTCCGCCGGATAGTCCGGATCCACCGGCAGATAGCCGGCACCCGCCTTCACGATGCCCAGCACCACCGCCACCTGCACCGCGCTACGCGGCAACACCACACCCACGAGATCCTCGGCACCGACACCCCGCGAGATCAACCAGTGCGCAATCCGGTTCGCCCACGCGTTCAACTCCGCATACGTCCACGACGCACCGTCGGCCTCCAACGCGACGGCGTCCGGCGCGGCCGCCACGCGGGCCTGGAACAGCACCGGCAGAGCGACGTCCTCGATCTCGACCCGCTCGGGCTGCACCGCCCGGTCGGGGTGTTCCCGCGGGGTGAGGATGTTCAGGGCACCGATCCGCTGGGACGGGTCGGCGACCACCCCCCGCAGCACCTGCGTCCACCGTTCGATCAGCGTCTCGATCGTGGCCCGGTCGTACAGGTCCGTCGCGAACTCGACCGTGCCGGACATGCCCATGGGCATGCCGTCGGAGTCGTGGCTCTCGTACATGCTGATGAACGCGTCGAACCGTGCCGTGCCAGTGGGCCAGGTCTCGGAGTCCGCCCGCAGGCCGGGCAGGTCGAAGTGGGCCTCTTCGTTGTTCTGGAGGACGAGCGCGACCTGGAAGAGCGGGTGGATCGCCGCGGAGCGCAACGGGTTGAGCTTCTCCACCAGGTACTGGAAGGGGACGTCCTGGTGGGCGTAGGCCTCCAGGCTGGTCCGGCGGACCTGCCCGAGCAGGTCGGTGAAGACGGGGTTGCCCGCCGTGTCCGTCCGCAGGACGAAGGTGTTGACGAAGAAGCCGACCAGGTCGTCGAGGTTCTCGTCGGTCCGTCCGGCCACACCGCTGCCGATCGGGATGTCCGTCCCGGCGCCGAGCCGGGTCATCAGCGCGGCCATGGAGGCCTGGAGCACCATGTACATGGTGCTGCCGGTGGCGCGGGCCAGCTCGGCGAGGTCCCGGTGCAGGTCCGCGTCGAGGCCGAAGGCGACGGTGTCACCGATGTGGCTGGCCACGGCCGGGCGGGGCCGGTCGGCGGGGACGGTGACCTGCTCCGGCAGACCGGCCAACTGCTGCGCCCAGTAGCCGTACTGGCGACTGAACGGACTGTCCGGGTCGGTGTCGTCACCGAGCAGGTCACGCTGCCAGAGCGTGTAGTCGGCGTACTGCACCGGCAGCTGCGGCCAGTCCGGCTCGGCACCGGTCAGGCGCGCGGTGTAGGCGGCGATCAGGTCACGGGCCAGCGGCGCCAGCGACCAGCCGTCACCCGCGATGTGGTGGACGATCAGCATCAGCACCGAGTCCGCCGGGCTGACGGCCAACAGTTCGGCACGGAAGGGGACTTGACCGGACAGGTCGAACTCGTGACCCGCGGCCCCGTTCATGGCCGAGGTGAGGTCGGCCCGGCCGACCTGCCGGACGCGCAGCTCAGTGCGAGCCCGGTCGGGGGTGAGGATCTGCTGGGCGGGCCGTCCGTCGATCTCGCGGAAGACGGTGCGCAGGGCCTCGTGCCGGGTGACCACGTCGTTGAGGGCGTCCTGCAGTGCCTGCTGGTCCAGCTCGCCGGAGAGCCGCAGGGCGAGTGCGATGTTGTAGGTGGCGGAGGGGCCTTCCAGCTTGTGCTGGAACCACAGCCGTTCCTGGGCGTAGGACAGCGGCAGCGTCTTCGGCCGGGCCAACGGCACCAGAGCCGGGCGCAGTTCGCCCGCGTGGTCGGCCAGCCGGAGGGCGAGCTGCTCCGCGGTCGGCGCCTCGAACACCGTCCGCAGCGGGATCTCCACGCCCAGGGCCGTACGGATCCGGCTGATCAGGCGGGTGGCCAGCAGCGAGTGACCGCCGAGCTCGAAGAAGCTGTCGTCGACGCCCACCCCGGGCACGCCCAGGATCTCGGCGAACGCCGTGCAGAGGAGCTCTTCCTGCGGCGTGCGCGGGGCGCGCCCGGTGCCCGCCAGGGCGTAGTCGGGTGCGGGCAGGGCCCTGCGGTCGATCTTCCCGTTGGGCGTCATCGGCATCCGGTCCAGCCGGACGACCACGGACGGGACCATGTAGCCGGGCAGGACGTCGCGCAGTTGCTCGCGGACCTGCTCCGAGGAGAAGCCGTCGACCGCCGTCGGCACCGCGTACGCCACGAGGCGGGTGCCGCCGGGCTGGTCCCGGCGGGCGATGACCACGGCCTGGGAGACACCGGGCAGTTGCTGCAGCACGGCCTCGATCTCGCCGGGCTCGATCCGGAACCCGCGGATCTTCACCTGGTCGTCGCTGCGGCCCAGGTAGTCCAGTTCACCGTCCGGGTTCCAGCGCACCAGGTCACCCGTGCGATACATCCGGTCCCCGGCCTCACCGAACGGGTCCGCGACGAAGCGCTCCGCCGTCAGGCCCGGCCGGTTGAGGTAGCCACGGGCCACGCCCTTGCCGGCGATGTAGAGCTCACCGTCCTCGCCCGGGGCGACCGGCCGGAGACGGGCGTCCAGGACGTACACCCGCGCGTTGAACAGGGGCCGCCCGATCGGGACCCGGCGTCCGGTCAGGTACCCGCTCGCCGTCGCGTACACGGTGCATTCCGTCGGCCCGTACGCGTTGACCATCCGACGGCCCGGGGACCAGCGCTCCACCAGCTCCGGCGGGACGGCCTCACCGATCATGGTCAGGGTGCCGAGCCCGGGCAGGGCCGCCTCGCTCCCGGCGGGCAGCGTCTCCAGCACGGAGGCCGTGACGAAGGCATGGGTGATCCGCCGGTCGACCATCGTCCGCATGAGCTCGTGGCCGGCCAGGCTGTCGGCGTCGGTCAGGACGAGCGTGGCGCCGGAGGTCAGGGCGAGGAAGATCTCCGAGACGGAGGCGTCGAATCCGAGCGAGGCGAGCTGCAGGATCCGGCTGCCCGGTCCCGCCGCGCAGCGGTCGGCCAGCGCGGTGGTGAGGCTGGCCAGCCCGGTGTGGGTGACGGCGACGCCCTTGGGCCGGCCGGTGGAACCGGAGGTGTAGATCGTGTAGGCGAGGTCCTCGACGACGAGCGGTGCCAGCCTGTCGTCATCGGTGGGATCGTCGGTGGCCTGCTCGTCCAGGAGCCCGGGGAGCGCTTCGACGAGGACGCTCTCGCCGCCGGCGCCGGACAGGCTCGCGGCGAGGGCGGCCGTGGTCAGCAGGAGGGTCGGCTTCGCGTCGGCGAGCATGAAGTCGATGCGCTCGGCCGGGTAGCCCGGGTCGACGGGCAGGTAGGCGGCGCCCGCCTTGGTGATGCCCAGGATCGCGGTGATCTGCTCGGCACAGCGGGGAAGGGCCACCGCGACCAGCTCGCCCGGACCGGTGCCGCGCGAGATGAGCCAGTGCGCGATCCGGTTGGCCTGCGCGTTGACCTCGGCATAGGTGAAGGAGCGGTCGCCGTCCTCCAGGGCGAGAGCCTGTGGAGTCGCCTCGACCCGGGCCTCGAACAGGCGCGGCACGGTGGCGTCGTCGATGTCGTCGCGCAGGTTCCGGCCCCAGTCGGTCAGCAGCCGGTCCTGTCCGCGCGGAGGCACGGGAACGACCCCGTCCGCACCGGGGTGGAGGGTCTCGGCAAACCGCTTGTCAGGGGTGGTCATGAAGACTCCACAGGAGAGGCGACGAGCGTCCAGGCGCGGAATTCCGAGATTCATCGACTGATCTCAAGCCTGAACCGGAAATGATTCGGATCGGTAATGCGAACAGACCGGGCAGACCGAACGGACCGACGGCGGCCTTGACGGCTACCCGCCGGTTCTCGACCCCTGCTCGGGAGGATTGACCTACGGATCGTGCGCGCCCCGGTGGTACACATCCCAGGACAGCAACGCTCGGTGATCCTCACCGGCGGCCGGGACCGTGTCAAGGAGCGCCTGTTCAACCGCTGAGCATCCGTTCAACTGCTGAGCACCGTTTAACTGCTGAGCTTCCGTTCAACTGCTGCCGGCCCGACCGACAGCACGGAGCGTCCCTTCTTGACGCCCACTCCGGACATGTGCGGAGATGTGTTTCCGACGGGGCATCCCGGAATTTACCTCCCGCGCACGGCAGCCCCAAGAACGGGATGAGAACACCACATGCAACCGACAACGACGTACAGTGGTCCGGTTTTCGACATTTTGGGAGTCGGTTTCGGTCCCTCCAATCTGGCTCTGGCGGTAGCCGTCGAGGAATACAACGAGGCCACCTCGGGCGCCCCGCTGCGGGCCGGCTTCATCGAGCGCAAGCAGCGCTTCGAATGGCACAAGGGCATGCTGCTCGACCAGGCGACGATGCAGGTCAGCTTCCTCAAGGACCTTGCCACGATGCGGAATCCGGGCAGTCGGTTCACCTTCCTGACGTATCTGCACGAGCGCGACCGGCTGGTCCGGTTCATCAACCACAAGACGTTGTTCCCGCTGCGCATCGAGTTCCACGACTACCTGGAATGGGTGGCAGCGCAGTTCACGGAACTCGTTCGCTACGGCACCGAAGTGGTCGAGGTCCGCCCCGTCGAGGAGGACGGCAGGGTCGTCCACCTGGACGTTGTCTCGCGCGAAATCGGCAACCCGGACGTGGTGGTCGTGCACCGGACCCGGAACCTGGTGATCGCCAGCGGTATCGTTCCCACTCTGCCGCTCGGACTGGAGGCCACGGACCGCCTGTGGCACAGTTCCGACTTCCTCAACCGACTCGCGGAGTTCCCGGGGGATCCGTCGGTGTGTACGGTCGTCGGCGCGGGGCAGAGCGCCGCCGAGATAGCCGGGCACCTTCACGACACCTTTCCGAACGCCGACGTCCACGCGGTTTTCTCGCGCTACGGCTACAGCCCCGCGGATGACTCGCCCTTCGCCAACCGCGTCTTCGACCCGGCGGCCGTCGACGAATTCTTCTCCGCGCCGCCGCACGTGCAGCAGAAGTTCTTCCAGTACCACGCGAACACGAACTACTCGGTGGTCGACATCGAGGTGATCGAGGACCTGTACGACCGGATCTACCGGGAGTCCGTCCGCGGTGTTCCCCGGCTGCACGTGCGCCACATGACGGCGGTGCGGCAGGTGACCTCGGAACCCGACCGGGTCCGGCTCCGGCTGGAGCACCTTCCCAGCGGCGAACTCGTCGACCTCGACACCGATCTGGTGGTCTTCGCGACCGGCTACCGGCCGATGGATCCGCTCGCGGTGCTCGGCGGGACGGCCGACTTCTGCAAGCGCGACTCCTCCGGTCTCCTACGCGTCCAGCGGGACCACAAGGTGGTGACCGAGAGCTCGGTGGAGTGCGGGATCTACCTCCAGGGCGGGACGGAGCACACGCACGGCCTGTCCTCCTCGCTGCTGTCGACCACGGCGGTCAGGGCCGGCGAGATCGTCGAGTCGGTGGCCGGACGCGACCGGGGCGCGGCTCCCGGGCAGCTCGGACGGGCGAGGTCGAAGGGACTCGGCGATGTACGTTCCTGAGCAGTACCGGCCGCAGGACCCGTCCTGGACCCTCGAACTGATCCGTTCCCATCCGCTGGCCCTGCTGGCCACCAACGGGCCGCAACACCCCTGGGCCACCCACGTCCCCGTGCTGCTCGCCGAGGAGCCCGATGGCTCTCCCGCCTCCGGGGACCACCTCGTCGGCCGGCGGATCCTCGGACACCTGAACGTGCTCAACCCCCACTGGGAGGCCCTGGCCGGGGTCGATCACGCCGTACTCGTCTTCCAGGGGCCCGGCTCCTACCTGTCGCCGACGGTTTACGAGAAGTCCCCCGCGGCCCCGACCTGGGACTTCACCTCCGTTCACGTCCACGGCGCACTGCGGCTGATCGACGACCCCGACGAGCTCAGGGGGATCGTGCGGGCCACCGTGCGCACCTTCGAGCGGGAGGTCGGCACTGGCTGGGACATGAGCGACTCGCTCGAGTACTTCGACCGACTGCTGCCCGGGGTCCGCGGGTTCGAGATCGAGGTCCGGAGCGTCGACAGCATGTTCAAGCTCAGCCAGGAGCAGCCGCCCGAGGTCGTGGCCAAGGTGATCGACAACTTCCGCCGGGACGACGGGAGTCGGCGGCGGGAACTGGCCACCATGATCGAACGCGCGGCCTCCGACGAACCCGGCGACCTCGCTCCGTAACGCCCACCACCATCACTCGGGAGGACGAACCATGCAGCGCACGATGCTGAAGTCGAAGATCCATCGAGCCACCGTGACCCAGTGCAACCTCCACTACGTGGGCTCGGTCACCGTGGACGAGGACCTGATGGAGGCCGCCGACCTGCTCGCGGGCGAGCTGGTCCACATCGTGGACATCAACAACGGCTCCCGCCTGGAGACCTACGTCATCGCGGGACCGCGCGGCAGCGGCATCATCGGGATCAACGGCGCCGCGGCCCGACTGGTCCACGAAGGCGACCTGGTGATCATCATCTCGTACGCGACGGTCGACGACGCCGAGGCCCGCACGATGGACCCCAGGGTCGTCTTCGTCGACGAAGCCAACCGCATCCTGGACGCCGGCACCGATCCGGCAGCCGTACCGCCGGGGCACGGCCTGGTGTCCGGAGCCCCCTAGCCGGGCAGCGGGGGGGGGGGGGGGGGGGGGGGGGGGGGGGGGGGGGGGGGGGGGGGGGGGGGGGGGGGGGGGGGGGAGGGGGGGGGGGGGGGGGGGGGGGGGGG
>NZ_JBVHYH010000060.1:0-57884 GCF_055569135.1 Kitasatospora sp. NPDC029367 | reverse complement strand
GGGGGGGGGGGGGTGGTTTTGTTCTGGTTTTGGGGGGGGAGGGCCCCGGGGGGTTGGGGGGGGTGGGGGGGGGCCCCCCCCCGGCGAGGGGGGAGGCGGGCCCCCCCCCGGTACGCCGGGGCGATATCCGGTCGAGGGGTGCGTTCGGGCCCGACTAAGCTTTCCGACCATGGCGGCCACTGCAGACCACAGCACCACCGGGACGAGCGCCCCGGCGTACTACGTTTCCACTCCGATCTACTACGTCAACGACCGTCCCCACCTGGGCCACGCGTACACCACCGTGGCGGGCGACGTCCTCACCCGCTGGCACCGCCAGCGCGGCGAGAAGGTGTGGTACCTGACCGGCACCGACGAGCACGGTCAGAAGATCATGCGGACCGCCGAGGCCAACGGCGTCAGCCCGCAGGAGTGGTGCGACAAGCTGGTCGAGGAGGCCTGGAAGCCGCTCTGGCGGCACCTGGAGATCGCCAACGACGACTTCATCCGCACCACCGAGGAGCGGCACACCGCCCGGGTGCAGGAGTTCGTCCAGGACCTGTTCGACAAGGGCGAGATCTACAAGGGCGGCTACTCCGGCCCGTACTGCGTCGGCTGCGAGGAGTTCAAGCTCCCCGCCGAGCTGCTCGACGGCGCCACGGAGGACGAGAAGCTCTGCTCCGTCCACAAGAAGCCGGTCGAGTGGCTGGAGGAGGAGAACTACTTCTTCCGCCTCTCCGCCTACGCCGAGCGGCTGCTGGAGTTCTACGCCGCCAACCCCGACTTCATCCAGCCGGCCTCGGCCCGCAACGAGGTGCTGCGCTTCGTCGAGCAGGACCTCAAGGACCTCTCGATCTCCCGCTCCACCTTCAACTGGGGCGTGCCGCTGCCCTGGGACGAGAAGCACGTCCTCTACGTCTGGGTCGACGCGCTGCAGAACTACATCACCGCGGCCGGCTACGGCAGTGACCCGGAGCGCTTCGCCGAGCTCTGGCCGGCCTCCGTGCACCTGGTCGGCAAGGACATCCTGCGCTTCCACGCGGTGATCTGGCCGGCCATGCTGATGGCGGCGGGCCTGCCGCTGCCCAAGCGGGTCGTCGCCAACGGCTGGCTGATGGTCGGCGGCGAGAAGATGTCCAAGTCCAACCTGACCGGCATCGCGCCCACCGACCTCACCTCGCACTTCGGCGTCGACGCGTACCGCTACTACTTCCTGCGGGCGATCCCGTTCGGCACGGACGGCTCGTTCTCCTGGGAGGACTTCACCGCCCGCTACACCTCCGAGCTCGCCAACGACTTCGGCAACCTGGCCTCCCGGGTCGCCGCGATGGTCGGTAAGTACTTCGGCGGGACGCTGCCCGCCGCCACCGCCGCGGGCGAGGCCGAGCAGGCCGTCGCGGACGGGCTGGCCGCGGCCGTCGCCGCCGCCGACGCCAAGATCGGCGAGGAGCTGGACTTCGCCGGCGGCCTCGCGGCGATCTTCGAGTTCGTCAAGCAGGTCAACGGCTACCTCACCACCCAGGAGCCGTGGAAGGTCGCCAAGGACGAGTCCGAGGAGGGGCAGGCCCGCCTCGCCACCATCCTCTACACCGCCGCCGAGGCGCTGCGCGGCACCGCCGTGCTGCTCAACCCGGTGATGCCGTCCACCGCCGAGAAGCTGTGGGCCTCGCTGGGCGCCGCCGAGGGCCTCGGCGCACTCGCCGACCAGCGCGTCGCCACCACCGGTGACTGGGGCCGGCTGCCCGTCGGCGCCACCGTCACCAAGGGCGAGATCCTGTTCCCGCGCCTCGAAGAGAAGCCCGCCTCCTGATGGCGAGGAAGGACGACGACCGGTCGACCCCGCCGCCGCTGCCGGAGCCCCTGGCCGTGGCGGTGGCCGACTCGCACACCCACCTCGACATGCAGGCCGGCACCCCGGCCGAGGGGCTCGCCCGGGCCGCCTCGGTCGGGGTCACCACGGTCGTCCAGGTGGGCTGCGACGTGCCCGGCTCGCGCTGGGCCGCCGAACTGGCGGCGCAGTACGAGCAGGTGCACGCGGCCGTCGCCCTGCACCCCAACGAGGCGCCGCGGATCTTCCTCGGCGACGCCGACGGGTGGTCCGGGCAGCAGCGGCACGCGGGCGGGCAGGCGGCGCTGGAGGAGGCGCTCGCTGAGATCGACGCACTGGCCGCGCTGCCCCAGGTCCGCGCCGTCGGCGAGACCGGGCTGGACTACTTCCGCACCGGGCCGGAGGGCGTGGAGATCCAGAAGGAGTCGTTCCGCCGCCACATCGAGATGGCCAAGCGGTACGGCAAGGCACTGGTCATCCACGACCGCGACGCCCACGAGGACGTCATCGCCGTCCTGCTGGCCGAGGGCGCCCCGGAGCGGACCGTCTTCCACTGCTACTCCGGCGATGCCGAGATGGCGAAGGTCTGCGCCGAGCACGGCTGGTACCTGTCCTTCGCCGGCCCGGTCACCTTCAAGGCCAACCAGCCGCTGCGCGACGCCCTGCTCGCCACCCCGCTCGACCGGATCCTGGTCGAGACCGACGCCCCCTTCCTCACCCCGCACCCGTACCGGGGGCGGCCCAACGCGCCGTACCTGATCCCGGTCACGGTGCGGTCGATGGCGGCGACCCTGGGGCTGCACGAGGACGAGCTGTCGGCGGCGATCGCGGCGAACACGGCGCGGGCCTTCGGGTACTGAGCGGGTCGAACGGATCTCGGGTTCCGGAGGAACGATTCGGCACTCCTGGTTGCTTCCTAGGCTGGCTAGCATGAGTGCAGTGAGGGAGGTGGCAATGACCGCCGAGCCGATCAACGAACCCGTCGATCTGATGAACGAACCCGTCGAAGATCACCCTGAGTGGGTGCGGGCGCTGTCCCAGGACTGGACGTACGAGCAGGCCAAGACCCTCGACCTGCCGTTCGAATGGGATCTGGTGGACGGAGTCATCGTGGTCCGGGGGCAGACGAATCAGTGGCATGACCAGGTGCGGGACCAGCTGTTCATGGCCTTGTTCACCGCGCGCGTGGCGCCGTACGCGGCCAATGTCGAGCGTTGTGTGCTGCTGGACAAGGACAACACGACCAAGCCGGATGTCGTCGTGTTCGACAAGACCGGTCTCGACGTCTTCGAGCTGGAATGTGTTCCGCCCGAGGCGGTTGCCCTCACCGTTGAGGTCGTGTCCCACGGCACGCGGGCTGCGGACCGCTTCCGCAAGCCCGGCCAGTACGCCGAGAAGGGGATTCCCCACTACTGGCGGGTCGAGCGCGGTCTCGACAACCTGCCGATCGTCCACGAGTTCCACCGGGACGAGAAGAAGGGCGTCTACCTGCCCGTCGCCCAGCACGAAGGGGTGCTTCGTACCTCGGTGCCGTACCCCGTGGAGATCGACCTCGCCGAGGTCGTCGAACTCTGAGCGCCGCCCGCGCCCGTATCCTTGGCGCGTGAGCACCACCGACCCCACCCCTGACAGCCACCTGCTGGGCGCCGCCGACATCCGGGAGCTGGCGGCCGCGTTCGGCGTGAAGCCGACCAAGCAGCGCGGGCAGAACTTCGTCATCGACGGCAACACCGTGCGGCGGATCGTCCGCGCCGCCGACGTGACGGAGCAGGACGCGGTGGTGGAGGTCGGGCCCGGGCTCGGCTCGCTGACGCTGGCGCTGCTGGAGGTCGCGCGGCACGTCACCGCGGTCGAGATCGACCCGGTGCTCGCGCAGCACCTGCCGGACACCGTCGCCGCCCGGATGCCCCGCAAGGCGGACGCCTTCGCGCTGGTCCTCAGCGACGCCATGGAGGTCACCGAACTGCCGGGGCCGGCGCCCACCGCGCTGGTCGCCAACCTGCCGTACAACGTGGCCGTGCCCGTCCTGCTGCACATGCTGGCGACCTTCCCCAGCATCGAGCGGACCCTGGTGATGGTGCAGAGCGAGGTCGCCGACCGGCTCGCCGCCAAGCCCGGCAACAAGGTCTACGGCGTCCCCTCGGTCAAGGCCAACTGGTACGCCGAGGTGAAGCGGGCCGGCGCGATCGGGCGGAACGTGTTCTGGCCCGCCCCCAACGTCGACTCCGGGCTGGTCTCGCTGATCCGCCGCGAGCCGCCGAGGACCACCGCCAGCCGCGAGGAGGTGTTCGCGGTGGTCGACGCCGCGTTCGCCCAGCGCCGCAAGACCCTGCGCGCCGCGCTGGCGGGCTGGGCCGGCTCCGCCGCCGGGGCCGAGCAGGCGCTCGCGGCGGCCGGGATCGACCACAAGCTGCGCGGCGAGATGCTGACGGTGGAGCAGTTCGCCGCGATCGCCGAGCACAAGCCCGCCAAGCCTGCCGAGGACAGCGAGTGATCACCGTACGGGTACCGGCCAAGGTCAACGTCCAGCTCGGGGTCGGCGGACTGCGCGCCGACGGCTTCCACGACCTGGCCAACGTCTTCTTCGCGGTCGCGCTGGGCGACGAGGTCACGGCGAGTGCGGGCGAGGGCGTGACGCTGTCCTGCTCCGGGCCCGACGCCGACGCCGTTCCGCTCGACGACAGCAACCTCGCCGCCCGCGCCGCCCGGCTGCTCGCCGCCCACCACGGGATCGCCGACCCGGGCGTCCACCTGCACATCGCCAAGGCCATCCCGGTCGCCGGCGGCATGGCCGGCGGCAGCGCCGACGGCGCCGCCGCGCTGGTCGCCTGCGACGCGCTGTGGAAGCTCGACACCCCGCTCCCGGTGCTGCTGGACCTGGCCGCCGAACTGGGCTCCGACGTGCCCTTCGCCCTGCTCGGCGGCGTCGCACTGGGCCGCGGCCGGGGCGAGATCCTGGAACCGCTGCCGGTCGAGGGCGCCTTCCACTGGGTCTTCGCGGTCGCCGACGGCGGCCTGTCCACCCCCGCCGTCTTCCGCGAGTGCGACCGGCTCCGCGAGGCGGCCGGCACCGGCTCCAGCGACCTCCAGGTGCCCACCCCCGACGCCGACCCGGCCCTGCTCGCCGCCCTCGCCGACGGCGACGCCGTCGCCCTGGCCGGCGCGCTCACCAACGACCTCCAGGCCGCCGCGCTCTCCCTGCGCCCCGCGCTGGCCGCCACCCTGCGGGCCGGCACCGAGGCCGGTGCGCTCGGCGCCCTGGTCTCCGGCTCCGGACCGACCTGCGCCTTCCTGGCCAAGGACGCCGAGGCGGCGGCCGCCGTCGCGCGGGCGCTGCTGGCCTCCGGCACCTGCCGGGCCGCGCACGCCACGTACGGGCCGGTGCCGGGGGCGTCGGTCGTCTGACCCCGCGGGGGTGCTTGAGCTGGTGGGGCGCTCGACGCGGTGAGGGCGTTGCGGCCCGCCCATTAGGCTGGGGTGATCGGGTCGTCCCCGAGAGAGGGGCGGGCTGGGCCCGCCCCCGACCGCCGAACCCAGGAGCGCAGCACACGTGGCCGTCAACCTCGCCACCATCGAGTCCGTCACGAAGGTCTACGGCACCCGCACCCTGCTGGACGCGGTCAGCCTGGGCGTGAGCGACGGCGACCGGATCGGCGTCGTCGGCCGCAACGGCGACGGCAAGACCACCCTGATCCGGATGCTCGCCAAGCTGGAGGAGCCCGACGGCGGCCGGATCACCTGGAACGGCGGCCTCGAACCGGCCGTCCTCACCCAGCACGACTCGCTCGACCCGAAGGCCACCATCCGGCACGAGGTCATCGCCGACCGCGCCGACCACGAGTGGCTCGGCGACGCCCGGATCCGCGACATCATCGAAGGCCTCTTCGGCGGCCTCGACCTGCCCGGCTTCGCCGACGGCCTCGACACCGTCATCGGCCCGCTCTCCGGCGGCGAGCGCCGTCGGATCGCCCTCGCCAAGCTGCTGCTCGGCTCCCCCGAGCTGATCATCCTCGACGAGCCCACCAACCACCTCGACGTCGAGGGCATCAACTGGCTCGCCCAGCACCTGCAGAAGCGCCGCTCCGCACTGGTCTGCGTCACCCACGACCGCTGGTTCCTCGACCAGGTCTGCACCCGGATGTGGGACGTCCAGCACGGCGAGGTGCACGAGTACGAGGGCGGCTACTCCGACTACGTCTTCGCCCGCGCCGAGCGCTCCCGGATCGAGGCCGTCGAGGAGCAGAAGCGCCAGAACCTCGCCCGCAAGGAGCTCGCCTGGCTGCGCCGCGGCGCCCCCGCCCGCACCTCCAAGCCGCGCTACCGGATCGAGGCGGCCAACGCCCTGATCGCCGACGTGCCGGACCCCCGGGACAAGAGCGAGCTGATGAAGTTCGCCAACGCCCGGCTCGGCCGCACCGTCTTCGACCTGGAAGGCGTCACCGTCAAGGCCGGCCCCAAGCTGCTGCTGGAGAACCTCACCTGGCAGCTCGGCCCCGGCGACCGGATCGGCCTGCTCGGCGTCAACGGCGCCGGCAAGACCTCGCTGCTGCGCGCCATGCGCGACGCCTACGCCAGCGAGGGCGACGTCCAGCCCGCCTCCGGCGTGATCAAGGTCGGCAAGACCGTGCGCCTGGCCTACCTGTCCCAGGAGGTCGCCGAACTGGAGCCGACGACCCGGGTGCTGCAGGCCGTCGAGCAGGTCCGCTCCCGGGTCGACCTCGGCAAGGGCCGGGAGATGAGCGCCGGCCAGCTGTGCGAGCAGTTCGGCTTCGGCAAGGACAAGCAGTGGACGCCGGTCGGCGACCTCTCCGGCGGCGAGCGGCGCCGGCTCCAGCTGCTGCGGCTGCTGATGGACGAGCCCAACGTGCTGTTCCTCGACGAGCCGACCAACGACCTGGACATCGAGACCCTCAACCAGCTGGAGGACCTGCTCGACGGCTGGCCCGGCTCGATGGTCGTCATCAGCCACGACCGGTTCTTCATCGAGCGGACCACCGACGTCGTCCACGCGCTGCTCGGCGACAAGAAGATGCGGATGCTGCCGGGCGGCGTGGACGAGTACCTGGAGCGGCGGGCCCGGATGGCCGCCGCCGCGGCGCAGGCCGCCCCCGTCGCCGCGGCCCCGGCCGTCGACCCCGCCGCCGGGCTCTCCGGCGGGGACCTCCGGGCGGCCAAGAAGGAGATGCAGAAGATCGAGCGCCAGATCGCCAAGCTGGACGACAAGGAGTCCAAGCTGCACGCCCAACTCGCCGAGCACGCCGCTGACTTCTCCAAGGTCGCCGAACTGGACGGGCAGCTGCGCGCCGTCCGGGAGGAGAAGGAGGAGCTGGAAATGACCTGGCTGGAGCTGGCCGAGCAGGTCTGAGCCGCTTCCTCCCTGAGCTGCCTTCTTCCTGAGCTGCCTTCTTCGGGGGTTGTCCTCTTCCTGAACTACCGCTGCCTGAGCAGGAGTTCCAACTCGTCCGCCGCACGGCCCAGCGCACTGAGCGCCGGGTCGTGCGGTGCGTCCGGCCGGGCCGCCGGACCGACCGGCGGACGGTGCTCCCGGGCGGCGGCCGTCAGCTCGTCCAGGGCCCGCCGGACCCGCTCGGTCTCCACCGGATCCGGTACCCGTCCCCCGTACCGGATCTGCGCGGCGAACGCCGCCACCGCCCCGCCCAGCCGCTCCAGCGCCGCCGTGGCCGGCAGCCACTGCTCGGCCAGCCGGCCGGTGGGCGGCGGCTCGGCCAGCCCCTGCCGCACCTCCTGCCGGGCGTCCGCCAGGGACCGGTAGGCCGTACGGCGCAGCCACACCTCGCCGGTCCGGTGCTCCGTCACCGCGTCCAGGTAGGCGCGCAGGGCGGTCGTCGCGGTCACCAGCCGCGGCTCGATCCGGTGCCGCGGGCGCTCCGGCCACAGCAGGTAGCCGAGGAGCAGCACGATCGCGCTCGCCAGGACGGTGTCCAGCACCCGCGGCCAGAACTCGGCCGCACTGCTCCGGCCGCCGAGTTGGAGCAGCACCAGCGCCATCGGCGTCATCGCCACCGTGGTCAGCCCGTAGTGCGCCGCCGTCGCGTACGGCAGCAGCGCCACGCACAGTGCCGCCACCGCCGTCAGCACCCACTCCTCGGTGGTCGACGCCAGCAGCGCCGCCGTCACGGCCACACCCAGCACCGTGCCGACCGCCCGGCTCACCGCCCGCAGGAACACCGAACCCAGATCCGGCTTCAACACGAACGCGATCGTCATCGGCACCCAGTAGCTCTTGCTCAGCGGGTAGTTGGCCGTCACCGCCGAACCCACCGCGATGCACAGCGCCACCCGCAGCCCGTACCGCGCCGACGCGGCGGACCACAGCCGCCCCCGGAGCCGCCACGGGTCGGGCGGCGGCGCGGGCGCCGCGTCGATCCGGGTAGGCCGGCCCGCGACCGCGTCCGCGGCGGCCCGCAGCGCCACGTCCAGGGCCTGCCGCGCCGGGGTGTCCGGCCGCCACTGCGGCACCACCACCTCGCCGCCGCCCCGCCGCACCGCGGCCGCCAGCTGCCCCGGCACCGCCGCCACCTCCGCGGGCACCGGCCGCCACGCCCACAACAGGCCCGTCGCCGCCTCGGTCGCCGCCAGCGCCGCCTCGTACACCGGGCGCAGGGCCGTCCGGCCGTGCCCGGGGAACAGGTCCTGCACCTGGTTCAGCCGGGCCGTCAACACCCGGCGGGACTCCGCGCCCCGCGCCGTCCCCAGATCGCCGAGCGTCCGGCCGAGCGCCTCGTACGCCGCCGCCAACGCCCGGACGCGCGGGTCGGCCGCACGACCGGGCAGACCCAGCAGTACCACGAGCGCCGCACCCGCCGGCATCATCGGCGCCGCCGCCCACCACGGCTCCGGCAACGGCATCCCACTGCCCAGCGCCGCCGACACCAGCAGCAGCATCCCCGCCGCCGATCCGCGCGGACCCGTCGCACTCAACGCACCCGACACGAACGCCGTCAGGGTCAGCCCGGCACCGAGCGCCAGCACGCCGGCGTGGACGTGCTGCAAGGCCGTACCGACCAGCATCCCCACCGCCGAGGCCGCCACCGCCGACCCGATCCGGACCACCCGCAGCCCCGCGGGCTCGACCCGGTCGTTCATCGTCGCGTGCATCGCCCCCAGGGCGGCGAACACCCCCAGGTCCAGCCGGTGCGCCCACAGCCCCAGGACCAGCGGCACCGCCATCCCCAGCGCGGCCCGCACCATCAACACCACCGGCACCGGCGGCCGCTCCGGCCGCACCGCCCGGGCCCACCAGGGCGTCCTCTGCTCAGGCATGTCGTCACACGTCCGTTTCTGCGGCCACGGCTCGCTGCTGAGCGACATTGCACGGCAGATGGGGCGTACCGGGGCAGTCTATCCAGCGGCCCGACCCCGGGCTGTACGTGTCAAGTTCGTACCGATCGCGCCCGCGCAGGCCAAGGTCCCTGCCGGGCCGACAGGGGCGGTGGCTACCATGACAGAGGCGGGGGCCGCCCTCAGGGCGGGCGGCCGAACCGACCAGGACGGTAAGCCTTAGAAGTTGACGGTGCGTTGCGGCGCGACGGGGCCCGGGACACGCCCGGGACCCGCGGGCCGTACGGGGGAGAGGTGGATTGCTGTGGGAGAGCCGACGACCACGCCGAGCGCGGGATCGACGCCGGCACCGGGGACGCCGGGGGCACCGGACGCGACGCCGTTCATGCTGGACGGGCCGACGATCCCGCTGCCGTGGGGGCACGGGATCAAGATCGCCCCCGTGGTCAGCACCGTGCAGACCAACGTCAGCGCCGGGGACTTGGTGGCGGCCTTCGGCAAGCACGACGTCCAGATCGAGCTGCAGACGCTCACGAACTTCGCCAACAAGGTCGAGGCGCTGCTCCAGGCCATGGAGGGGTCGGCGGCCGCGCCGTACAAGCTCCAGGAGCAGAAGGTCTCCCAGGGCAGCTTCGTCAACGCCGCAGATGCTGCGAAGTTCCCCGAGGCCGTGGCCCTGCACGGTGCCTACGACAAGGTCCATGACCAGCTCGTCAAGCTCCACAAGGACTTCGTGGCGCAGATCGAGGCGATGAAGGCCGCGGTCGCGGACACGCACAGCCAGTACACGACCAACGAGGGCCACACGACCGACGCCCAGAAGGCGATCGCGGCGGGGGCGAGCGGAACGGCGTCGGCGTCCAGTGTGACGGCCTGACAGCCGCGCCAGGAGAGATCTACGGGGAGACGGGGAACGGACCATGTCAGGACCGACGGAGTTCAGCAACATCGACCACGCCGTACTCAAGGGGATGGTCGACGGCGGGAAACCCGCCGAGGTACTGAAGCGGGCGAACCAGCTCCAGGACGCAGGCCGCGTTCTGACGGACCTCAGCCAGGCGCTGCAGGGGCACCTCAGCAATGTCAGCTGGGAGGGGCCGGCGGCCGAGAGCTTCAAGACCTGGGTGGGAAACCTTTACAAGTCGGCTGCGATCATCGCCCAGCATTCCACGACCGCCGGCAATGCCATGGTCCAGGCCGGAGAGGCGCTCAGCACGGCCCAGTCCGCTGTGCCCAAGCCGCCACAGACGGAGATCGACCTGCTGGCCAAGGCCAAGTCGCAGACGGTCTACATGCCGTCGAGCGTGAACCTGGGCGGTAAGTCGGTCGACGACTTCATGTTCTCCCTCAACCCGAACTGGGTGAGCAAGGCTCGGGCCGATCAGGCCGCGGCGACGATCGAGAAGGAGAAGCAGGAAGCCATTCTCCAGATGGAGAAGTTGGCACAGGCGTACACCGCGGCGACGACGACGCTGAACGGGATCGACGACAACGTAGTGCTGCCGGGGACTCCTGGTAAGGACTCTGCCAGTAAGTCCGACGGCTCGGAGTACGGGGGTAGTGCGACCGGCTCTGGTGGTTATCGCGGCTATGGCGGCGGCACCCGTGGCTCCCGTACGAGTACCGGCAGTTACAGTCCGTCCGCAGACTACGGCGTCGCCGCCATGAAGCCCCGCGACCCGGCGGCGGGCCGGCAGGAGTCGACCTACCCTGGCCACACTGGACCGGTCCCTCCGCACAGTGGCGGTCAGCTGCCGTCTCCGCCGCAGGACCCGGGCACCCCGACCCCGCCGTCCCACCCGTCGGACCCGGTCACCCGCCCTGGTACCGGCCTGGACAGCATCCCGACCCTGCCGGACCAGACCACCCCGGTCGGGCCCGGAGGCGGCCCGGTGCTGCCGAGCGGTCCGGGTGGAACTCCGAGCTACCCCGGTGGTCCCGACGGCCGCGGCGGGCTGCCCGGCGTGCCGGGCAGTGGCCCGATCTCCGGCTTCCCGGTGGGTACCGGTGGCGGTTCCGTTCCGACCAAGGGCATCGGCAGCATCCCCGGCAAGGGCGGCGGTTCGGTTCCCCTCCGTACCGGCCCGTTCAACGGCGGCTCGACCCCTGGCAAGGCCGGTACCCCGGGACTCCCGAGCGGGACGGTCTTCGGGCGTGAGGGCGCGCCGGGCGGCGGCCGGGTCGGCGGTTCGCCCATGGGCGGCGGAATGGGTGGCATGCACCCGGGCATGGGCGGCGGCCACGGCGTCGGCGGCGGCAGCGGTGGCTCGCGCGGCCGAGGCCTGACCTCGACCCCGGGCGGCACGGTCGGTGGCCGCAAGGGCCCTGCTGCCGGTGGGGAGTTCACTCCCGGCGGCACGGGCCTGCGCAACCGCGCGGCGGCGGGAGCCGCCGAGGGCGGTGCCCGGTCCGGGCAGAACGGCATGATGGCCCCGGGTGCGGGCGGGCACGGCGGTAAGAAGGAACGCGACCGCCGCGACCGCGCGGACTACCTCCATGAGGAAGAGGAGACCTGGACCAGCGGTACGCCGCACAGCAACCCGGACGTGATTGAGTAGGACGCCGATGTCTGCCCGGCCACTGGGCCTGCCCAGTGGCCGGGCAGATCTGTTCGGGGCTGCGTTGCCCAGGGTGCTGAGAATACGACGAGGAGTTGTGATGGGGCGGAAGCTAGAGGGTCGGCGGATGCTCGCGGCGGGGATCTTGGCTGCGGGGGTTCTTGTCGTGCCGGTTGCGGCGCCTGCGGTTGCTGACGATTCGATCCGCGCCGATCAGTGGCATCTCGACACCATGCACGCCCCGGAAATGTGGAAGGTCTCGAAGGGGGAAGGCATCAAGGTCGCGGTGATCGACAGCGGGTTCAAGCTGGATCATCCGGACCTCGTCGGGCAGTTCCTGCCGGGGAAGGACTTCAGCGGCAGCTCGGGGGGAGTGGGGGCTGACCCGGAAGGACACGGGACGGAAATGGCCAGCCTCATTGCGGGTACGGGCAAGAACCGAGGGGGGAACGGCGCCTATGGCCTTGCGCCCGGGGTCAAGATCCTGCCACTGAAGATCAACAACGGGTCTGAGGGGCCTGTCATCTCGGCCGACTTCCTTGATCAGATCGGGCAGGCTGTGAACTACGCGGTCGACCAGGGTGTCAAGGTCATCAGCATCTCCCAGGGAAGGGCCGCAGTCACGGCGTCCCCCGCCGACGTATCCAAGATCAGCCTCATTCTGGCGAATGCGCGGGCGAAGGGCGTGCTCGTTGTTGCCAGCGCCGGGAATTCCGGACAGAAGGGCAATCAGGCTGACTATCCGGGGGCGTTGCCCAACGTCGTCGGAGTCGGGGCATTCGATCAGAACGGCAAGGTGACAGGGGAGTCCGAGAAGGGGCCACAGGTCGCTCTCGTGGCGCCCGGGCAGGACATAATTGCGGCTTGCACGGCCGCCACCGGTTACTGCAAGAGTCACGGCACGTCGGATGCGACTGCCTTGGTGTCTGCTTCGGCAGCGTTGGTCTGGGCGGTCCACAAGGATTGGTCGGCGAACCAGATTCTGCGGGTGCTGATCAATACTGCGGGCAGGCCGAACGGCGGGACCGCGCGTACCGACGACGCCGGTTGGGGTGCGGTGCGGCCCCGAATCGCGCTGACGGATCCCGGCGATCCCGGGCCGGCGGACGTGTCGCCCCTGCCCGCCGATGTGGTCACGCCGCCTGCCGATTCGTCCTCGGCGCCTTCGCCGGTTCCCACGTCGTCGGCTTCGACTCCGGCTGAGAGCCCGGCCGGAGCGGCGGCTGGTGCGCCGACGGTGCAGCCGAAGGCTGAGGCGTCGTCCGGGTCGGGCAGTGCGCTCCCGATCGTGGGCGGGGTGGTGGCCGGGCTGGTCGTGGTGGCCGGGGTGGTGTTCGCCGTGGTGAGGCGGCGGAGGACTGTCGCGGCGCCGGTTCCGCCGGTGGGCAACCCGTACGCGGAGTAGTTCGAGCTGTTCGTGTGAGTGGGGGATCGGATGGGGAGCCGCTGGATGTGGACCCGGCGGCTCGTGGCCGTGGGGCTCGCGGCCGCGTGTGTGGCGGGGAGTGCGGTCGGGCCGGCCGTTGCGGACGGCTCGATCCGTGCGGATCAGTGGCATCTGGATGCGATGCACGCCCCGGAGATGTGGAAGGTGTCGAAGGGAGAGGGGATCACCGTTGCGGTGATCGACGGTGGGTTCAAGCTGGATCACCCTGACCTTTCCGGGCAGTTCTTGCCCGGAAAGGACTTCAGTGGCAGCAAGGGCGGAGTTGGTGCTGATGCCAATGGGCACGGCACGCAGATGGCCGGGCTGATTGCGGGGACGGGGAAGGCGAATGGCGGGCAGGGTGCTTATGGGTTGGCGCCCGGGGCCAAGATCCTGCCATTGAAGATCAATACGGGATCCGAGGGGTCGGTGATTTCTGCTGACTTCCTGGACCAGATCGGGCAGGCCGTCGACTATGCGGTCGCCAGCGGTGCCAAGGTCATCAGTATTTCTCAGGGGACGAACTCGGTCACGACCTCCGGCGACGATGTGGCCAAGCTGAATCGGATCCTCGCGTCCGCCAGGTCGAAGGGGGCCCTGGTTCTCGCTGCGGTGGGGAACGAGGCGAAGTCCGGGAACCCGGTTGACTATCCAGGAGGATTGCCGAACGTCGTCGGTATCGGAGCCTTCGGTCGGAACGGGGATGTGACCGACGAATCAGAGACGGGGCCTCAGGTGGCTCTGGTCGCTCCTGGTGTGGACACCATCGCGGCCTGCACGGCTCCATCCGGATACTGCACCGGGCACGGAACGTCGGATGCGACTGCCCTGGCGTCCGCCTCGGCGGCGCTGGTCTGGTCGGCCCATAAGGACTGGTCGGCGAATCAGATTCTGCGGGTGCTGATCAATACTGCGGGCAGGCCGAACGGCGGGAACGCCCGGACGAACGACGCGGGTTGGGGTGCGGTGCGACCTCGGATCGCGTTGACGGATCCGGGGGATCCGGGGCCGGCGGATGTGTCGCCGCTTCCGGCTGATGCGGCTACGCCTTCGGCTGCCCCTTCGCCCTCGGCGAGTGCGTCCGTGCCGGTGTCGTCGTCGCCGAGTCCGGCCGGAGCGGCGGCTGGTGCGCCGACGGTGCAGCCGAAGGCTGAGGGGTCGGCCGGGTCGGGCAGTGTGCTGCCGATCGTGGGTGGGGTGGTGGCCGGGCTGGCTGTGGTGGCCGGGGTGGTGGTCGTCGTGGTGCGGAGGCGGAGGGTGGGGGCGCCGCCGTACGGGCGGTAGCGGTAGCGGTAGTGGCAGGTGAGGGGTGCGGTGGGCCCGGGCGTCGTGGTGGCGGCGCTCGGGCTTTTTGGTGGGCGCTGGGGGCCGGGGTGTGCGCCGGGGTCACTCGGGTGGGGGCTGGTGGGGTGGGGCGGGGGGTCGGGAGGGTGGTGGTATGGATGCGGAGGGTGCCCCGCGGGCTGGGCAGTTGAGGCGGGCCGCGGCTGCGGCGTTGATCGGGACGGCGATCGAGTTCTACGACTTCTTCCTGTACGGGACGGCGGCGGCCCTGGTGTTCGGGCCGGTGTTCTTTCCCGGGTTGGGTGGGACCGGGGCGTTGTTGGCGGCGTTCTCGGTGTACGCGGTGGCGTTCCTGGCCCGGCCGTTGGGGGCGGTGGTGTTCGGGCACTTCGGGGACCGGGTGGGGCGGAAGGCGACGCTGGTGGTGTCGCTGTTGCTGATGGGGTTGGCGACGGCGGCGGTGGGGCTGTTGCCGGGGTTCGCGGTGTGGGGGTGGTGGTCGCCGGTGCTGCTGGTGGTGCTGCGGGTGTGCCAGGGCGTCGGGTTGGGCGGGGAGTGGGGCGGGGCGGCGCTGCTGATCGCGGAGAACGCGCCGGCCGGGCGGCGCGGGCGGTACGGCGGGTTCCTGCAGTTGGGGCCGTCGGGCGGGTTCGTGTTGGCGAACGGGGCCTTCCTGGTGCTCCAACTCACCCTGGACGAGGGGTCGTTCCGGGCATGGGGCTGGCGGGTGCCGTTCCTGGCCTCGTTGGCGCTGGTGGCGGTGGGGCTGTTCGTGCGGCTGCGGCTGGCGGAGACGCCGTTGTTCCGGGCGGACGAGCGGCGGGACCGTCCGCCGGTGGTGGAGGTGCTGCGGGAGCACTGGCGGCCGGTGCTGGCGGGGGGTGGGGCGATCACGCTCGGGTACGCGTTGTTCTACCTGACCACCACCTACGCGCTGGCGTACGCGACGTCCGGCCTGGGGGTGGCGAGCACGGTGGTGCTGGCGATGCTGCTGGTCGGTGCGGTGGGCGGGGCCGTGACGGTGTGGCTGAGTGCGGCGCACAGTGACCGGTGGGGGCGGCGGCGGACGCTGCGGTGGGCGGCGGGCCTGGCGGCGGGCTGGTCGCTGGTGCTGTTCCCGCTGTTGGAGACGGTGCGCCGGCCGTTGATGTTCCTGGCCCTGGCCGGGGCGATGGTGGTGCTGGGGTGTCTGATGGGCCCGGTGGCGGCGTTCCTGCCGGAGCTGTTCCCGACCCGGGTGCGTTACACGGGTGCCGCGTTGACGTACAACCTGGGCGGGGTGGTCGGCGGGGCGTTGACGCCGTTGGTGGCGACGCGGCTGACCGGCGCGTACGGGACGGCGCAGCCGGTCGGCTGGTACCTGGGGGTGCTGGGGCTGTTGGCGCTGGGCTGTCTGTGGCTGCTGCCGGACACCACGGGTGCGGAGTTGGCGGCGGTGGACGGCGGACGCCGCCGGGCGCCCGTGTTGGGGGCGGATCCGGCGGCGTAGCCGTGCGGCGGGGGCGGTCTCAGCCGGCCAGGGCGGCGCGGCCGGCCAGGACGACGGCGGTGTGCCGGGCGACGCGCTCGCCCAGGTGCTCGGCGGTGGCGATGTCGGCCTTGTGGACGGCCTCGGGGCCGGCGTCGGCGGGGGAGGAGGCGGCGGCGCCGGTGAAGAAGCCGAGGCGGTTGAGGTCGTCCTCGGAGGCGGTGGTGGCGTTCCAGCCGGGCTTGAGGCCGAGGTTGACCCAGTTCATGCCGTGCTGGGCGGCGAGGGTCTGGAAGAAGCCGAGGGTGCTGGCCTTGTCGCCGCTCTTGGAGGCGGAGTTGGTGAAGCCGGCCGCGAGCTTGTCCTTCCAGGCGTCGGCGAACCAGCGCTTGCTGCTGGCCTCGGCGAAGACGTGGAAGGCGCCGGAGGCGGTGCCCATGTAGGTGGGGGAGCCGAAGACGATCGCGTCGGCGGCGTCCAGCTGGGCCCACTGCTCCTCGGTGATGGTGTCGACGGCGATCGTGACGACCTCGGCGCCCGCTGCGGCGGCGCCGCGGGCGACGGCCTCGGCGATCACGGCGGTGTGGCCGTAGCCGGAGTGGTAGGCGAGGGCGACGGTCGGGCGGATGGCGGTCATGCGGGCACTCCTGGGGACGGGATGGCGTGAGAGCGGGAGGGCAAGGGCGACGGAGCGGGGCGGGCCCGCTCCGTCGAGAGGTCTCCAATATAGACCAGGTCTCCAGAAGAGACCAGGTGCGGATCAGAGACCGTAGGTCTACCCTGGGTGTATGACGACGGAGGAAGCGGCCCGGGCCGAGGTCGAGCGGCGGGCAGAGGGCGTCGGGGTCGAACGGCAGGCGGGAGGCGGGGGGCCGGAGCAGGAGCAGGAGCGGGAGCTGGACGTTTTCGCCCAGCTCTGCCCCAGTCGCGAGCTGTTCGCCGAGCTCGCCGACAAGTGGTCGATGCTGATCCTGATGAGCCTGTCCGCCTGCGGGCCGCAGCGCTTCTCCGAGCTCCAGCGCGCGGTCGGCGGGGTCAGCCGCAAGATGCTCACCCAGTCGCTGCGGAGCCTGGAGCGCAGCGGGCTGGTGCTGCGCACCGTCTTCCCGGAGACGCCGCCGCGGGTGGTCTACGACCTGCTGCCGCTCGGTCGCGAGCTGGCCGGGCTGGTCGCCCCGCTCGGGCGCTGGACGGAGCGGCGCGCCGGGCAGATGCTCGCGGCCCGCGAGGAGTTCGACGCGGCGCACGCCGGGGGCTGACGGCCCGCGGGGCCCGGGGCGGAGCCGATTTCCCTTCCGGGCCGACGGCCGTGTAATGTCTTCCTTGTTCGACCGGCCCGGCGGAAACGCAAGGCCAAGCCCCTATAGCTCAGTCGGTAGAGCGTCTCCATGGTAAGGAGAAGGTCTGCGGTTCGATTCCGCATGGGGGCTCCATCGAAAGACCCTCGCCTCGCGGCGGGGGTCTTTCGCGTTCTGTGCACCGGGGTTCGCCCCGTTCCGCCACTGGTCCCGCGATCCTCGGTGGCCTAGCGGGTCGGGTACGGAATGCGCTGTGATGGTGCGTCATCGGCCGCCCGCCCGCAGGGTGCGGGCACGAGCCGGGCCCCGACCGGGAGGGCGTCATGGGTGTTCGACTCGTGGTGGTCGACGACCACCGGCTGCTGGCCGAGGCGCTGGCCACCGCGCTGCAACTGCGCGGCCACCGGGTGCTCGCGGTCGGCTCGCCGGCCGGTGTGGCGGCCGATCTGGTGGCCGGGCGGCGGCCCGAGGTGTGTCTGCTGGGGGTGTCCGCGCCGGGCGAGCCGGGGGCCTTCGACGGGCTGCGCCGGATCCGCCGGGAGCGGCCCGAGGTGGCCGTGATCGTGCTCGGACCGGTGGGTGAACTCCGGGGCGTGGCCTGCGCGTTCGCGGCCGGGGCGGCGGGGTACGTGCCCAGTGACGAGCGGATCGAGGTGGTCGAGCGGGCGATCGGGCGGGCCCGGGCGGGCGAGGCCGCGGTGGGGGTGGACGTCCTGCGCGGGGCCTTCGACCAGCTGCTGCGCCCGGTGGCCGAGCCGGACGACGAGGCGGTCCGGCTGCTGCGGCTGCTGACCCGCCGTGAGGTGCAGGTGCTGGCCCGGATCGCGGACGGCGAGGACACCGCGGCGATCGCGGCCGGGATGCGGATCGCCGCGAGCACCGCCCGTACCCATGTGCAGCGGGTGCTGATGAAGCTGGGCGCGCGCACCCGGCTGGAGGCGGCCGCGGTGGCCGCGCGCACCGGTCTGCTGGAGCGGATGGCCGAGGGCTGACCGGCTCCCCGGGGTGTCGGCGGGGGCGCGGGGCGGTACGGCCGTGGAGGTCGGCCGAGGAGTGGGTGAGAAAGCCGGGGAGCGAGCGCCCCGGTGGTCGGGAGCACCCCGGCGGGCAGGGACAATTGAGCGCAGTCGTACGCATTCCGTCGATGGCGCCGCCGACCGCGCGGACCATCGCCCGCTGGAGGTCTCATCATGAGTAAGTACCTGGTCACGGGTGGCGCCGGCTACGTCGGCAGCGTGGTGGCCGCCCACCTGCTGGAGGCGGGTCACCAGGTGACCGTCCTGGACGACCTCTCCACCGGCTTCCGCGAGGGCGTCCCGGCCGGTGCCGAGTTCGTCGAGGGCCGGATCCAGGAGGCCGGCCGGGTGCTGGACGGCTCCTTCGACGGCGTGCTGCACTTCGCCGCCTCCTCGCAGGTCGGCGAGTCGGTCGTGGACCCGGAGAAGTACTGGCGCAACAACGTGGCGGGCTCGCTGGAGCTGATCACCGCGATGCGCGCCGCGGGTGTGCGCAAGCTGGTGTTCTCCTCGACCGCGGCCGTGTACGGCGAGCCGGAGGTCGTGCCGATCGCCGAGACCGCCCGGACCTCGCCGACCAACACCTACGGCGCCAGCAAGCTCGCCATGGACCACATGATCACCAGCGAGGCCGTCGCGCACGGCCTGGCCGCCGTCTCGCTGCGCTACTTCAACGTGGCCGGCGCGTACGGCGCCTACGGCGAGCGGCACGACCCCGAGTCGCACCTGATCCCGCTGGTCTTCCAGGCCGCGCTCGGCCGGCGCCCGCACATCGCGGTGTTCGGCGACGACTACCCGACCCCGGACGGCACCTGCATCCGCGACTACATCCACGTCGCGGACCTGGCCGACGCGCACCTGCTGGCGCTGGACGCCGCCAAGCCGGGCGAGCACCTGATCTGCAACCTGGGCAACGGCAGCGGCTTCTCGGTGCGCGAGGTGATCGAGTCGGTCAAGCGCGTCACCGGCCGGGAGATCCCGGTGCAGGTGGTCGGCCGCCGCGCGGGCGACCCGGCCGTGCTGGTGGCCTCCGCCGAGCGGGCCCACCAGGAGCTGGGCTGGACGCCGCGCCGCCCCAACCTGGACGACATCGTCGCCGACGCCTGGAAGTTCACCCTGGAGCAGACCGGCGAGTAGAGCGGCGCGTAGGTCGGCGCGTAGGCCGGCGAGTAGAGCGGAGAGTAGGTCCGCGAGTGGACCGGCGGGTGGGTCGGCGACGGCCCCGCCGGCCGCACAGCGGAACGGGACGGCCCCCGGGAGGCGCTCCAGCGCGAGCGCACCCCGGGGGCCGTCCGCCCGCTCAAGTCCACCCCCTGACCCGCCACCTGACGAAACTTCACCGAACCGCCACGGGAGCGTTTCCCGGCCCGTACGCTGAGTGCGGTACCGGTGGGGGCCGGCGCCCTTTCGGCTTCACCGGCCACCGGTGGGCGGGCGGAACGGCGGGTCCGGAACGCGGACGCCGGACCGGCCCCCGTCCCCGGGCTCGGGCGCTCTGAGCAGGGGGTAGTGACGATGGGGCGGATCCGGGTCCTGGTGGTCGACGACCACCGGATCTTCGCCGAGGCACTGGCCGCGGCGCTCGCCGCCGAGCCCGACGTGGAGGTGGGCGCAGCCGGTAGCGCGGCCGCCGCCGAGCGCGCGCTGGAGCGGGCCGCGGCCGAGGGGCGGGCCTACGACGTGGCGCTGATCGACGCCGACCTCGGGGTCGAGGCGGGCGGTCCGGCGGCCCGGGCCCGACCCGGTCCGGAGGCGGCCGACGAGGCCCGGCGCCGCCCGGCCCCGGGGGCGCCCGCCGCCCGCAGGCCGGGCGGCTCCCCGCTCGCCCCGCCCACCCCGGCGACCGCCGCCGCCCGCCCCGCCGAGCAGCTGCGCGCCGCCGACCAGCTCCGTCCCGTGGACCAGCTCCGCGTCGCCGACCAGCTCCGCGCCGAGCAGCTGCGGCCCACGGCCCCGCCGCCGGACGGCATCACCCTGCTGGGCCGGCTCCGCCGGGCCCATCCGGGGCTGCGCGGGGTGGTGCTGGCCACCGCGGACGACCCGCACCGCGCCGCCCGGGCACTGCACGCGGGCGCCACCGGCTGGGTGGCGAAGGAGAGTTCGCTGGCCCGGCTGCTCGCGGTAATCCGGGGGGTGCTGCGGGACGAGACCCATCTGCCGCCGGCGCTGCTCACCGGGGTGATCCGCGAGCTCACCACGGCCCGGCGGGACCGCACCGAGAGCGAGCGGCTGGTGGACGCCCTGACCCCGCGGGAGAAGCAGATCCTGCGCTGCATGGTGGCGGGCCTGGGCCGGCAGGCGGTGGCGGAGCGGCTGTACCTGTCGCCGCACACCGTCCGCACCCACATGCAGAACGTGCTGGGGAAGCTGGGGGTGCACTCCACGCTGGCCGCCGTCGCGGTGGCCCGGCGGGCCGGGGTCAGTCCGGCGGAGCCGGCCGCGCCGCCGTCGATCGCCTCCACGCCGTAGCCCGGCGCCAGCCGGGCGCCTTAACGACGCCGTCGGGGCCGTTCGGCTCGCTCAACCCCGTTCGGCCAGATCAGCCCGATCGGCCCGCTCAGCCCGGGATGTTGTCGAACGGGGCGACCAGCAGCCGCAGCAGGCCGGCGAGTTCGCCCTGCTGGCCGGAGCTGAGCTGGGCCAGCAGTTCGCGCTCGTGGGCGAGCAGGCCGGCCAGCGCCTGGTCGGCGCGGTCGCGGCCGTCGTCGGTGAGCCGGACGAGCACGCCGCGCCGGTCGTCGGGGTCGGGCAGCCGCTTGACCAGGCCCTTGCCGGTGAGGCGGTCGATCCGGTTGGTCATGGTGCCGGAGGTGACCAGGGTCTGGGTGAGCAGCTGGCCGGGGGAGAGCTGGTACGGGGAGCCGGCCCGCCGCAGGGCGGTCAGGACGTCGAACTCCCAGGGCTCCAGCCCGTGCTCGGCGAAGGCGGTGCGGCGGGCGCGGTCGAGGTGGCGGGCGAGCCGGCTGACCCGGCTGAGCACCTCCAGCGGCTCCACGTCGAGGTCGGGGCGCTCCCGGCGCCACGCTGCGACCAGCCTGTCGACCTCGTCCTCCATGACGATCAGTGTATCGGTGGATGTGTCGATGTGAAGTCTCTTGACATCGAGAAATGTGCCAGCGAGGCTTTCGGAGATATCTTGATATCGAGATACCTGCGAGGTGAGCCATGACCGGCCCCGTCTGGGACCCGGCGCAGTACCTGCGCTTCGCCGACGAACGCACCCGCCCGCTGCGTGAGCTGCTCGCCCGGGTCCCCGCCCTGCCGAACGAACCCGCCCCGACCGTCCTCGACATCGGCTGCGGCCCCGGCAACTCCACCGCCGTCCTGCGCGAACGCTGGCCGAAGGCCCGGCTCACCGGCCTCGACAACTCCGCCCCGATGCTGGCGGCGGCCCGCACCGACGGCGAGCCCACGGCCGACTACCTGCTCGCCGACGCCCGCGACTACGACCCGGCCCCGGCCGCTCCCGACCTGATCGCCTCGAACGCGACCCTCCAGTGGGTGGACGGCCACCTCGCGGTGCTGGCGCGCTGGGCGGCCGCCCTGGGGCCCGGCGGGGTGGTCGCCGTCCAGGTGCCCGGCAACTTCGAGGCGCCCAGCCACACCCTGCTCGCCGACCTGCGCCGCAGCGCCCGCTGGCGCGACGCCCTCGGCACCGACGCCGTCCGGGGCGGTGTCCACCCGCCCGGGCGGTACCTGGACGTCCTCGCCGGGGCCGGCTGCGCGGCCGACGTCTGGGAGACCACCTACTGCACCCTGCTGCCCGGACCGGACCCGGTGCTGGAGTGGGTCAAGGGCACCGCGCTGCGGCCCGTCCTCGGCCGGCTCACCGACCGGGCCGACCGGGCCGCCTTCCTCGCCGAGTACGGGCGGCTGCTGCGCGAGGCCTACCCGGCCGGGCCGTACGGGACGGTCTTCCCGTTCCGGCGGATCTTCGCGGTCGGGGTCAGGAGGTAGCCGGTGGCCCGCGCTGCGGCGTCCGGGCGGAAAGGCGGACGGACGGACGGACGGGCGGACCGTCAGCCTCGGCGGTCGCCGACCAGCCGAGGGTGCCGCTCCAGGCCCTCCAGCCCGTGCCAGGCCAGGTTCACCAGGTGCGCCGCCACCGTGGCCTTGTCCGGCTTGCGGACCTCCAGCCACCACTGGCCGGTCAGCGCGACCATCCCGACCAGCATCTGCGAGTACATCGGGGCCAGCCGGGCGTCGAAGCCCCGGGACTTGAACTCCAGGCCCAGGATGTCCTCGACCTGGGTGGCGATGTCGCTGATCAGCGAGGCGAAGGTGCCGGTCGACTGGGCCACCGGGGAGTCCCGGACCAGGATCCGGAAGCCGTCCGTCGAGGTGTCGATGTAGTCCATCAGCGCGAACGCCGCCTGTTCCAGCAGCTCGCGCGAGTGCCCGCCGGTCAGCGCCCCGGTCACCATGTCCAGCAGCAGCTGCATCTCGCGGTCCACCACCACCGCGTAGAGCCCCTCCTTGCCCCCGAAGTGCTCGTACACCACGGGCTTCGACACCCCGGCGCGCTCGGCGATCTCCTCCACCGAGGTGCCGTCGTAGCCGCGCTCCGCGAAGACCGTCCGGCCGATCTCGAGCAGCTGCTCCCGGCGCTGCTTGCCGGTCATCCGGACCCGCCCGCCCCGGCGGCGCGGGGTCGGGGCGGCCGCGGGCCGGTCGGCGGGGCCGTCCGCGGTCCGTTCGCCGCCGCCGCCGTCGGAGGCCGCGCCCGGCGCCGCAGCGGCCCGCGGACGGGCCGGCGCCGTTCCGGGCGCCGCGTCCGTCCGCGTGGTGTGGTGACCGCCTGTGCTGTCTGCGCTGCTCCCGTTCACCCCTACATCATGCTGGAAGCGCCGCCTCATGCGGCGCGGCGGGCGGCGATCCGCTCCGCGTCCGGCCAGCGGACGTCCCGGACCCAGCCGGCCAGCTCGAACCAGCGGATCAGCCGGGCCGAGGAGTCGATCTGTCCGCGCAGGACGCCGTGCCGGGCCGAGGTCGGGTCGGCGTGGTGCAGGTTGTGCCAGGACTCGCCGCAGGAGAGCACCGCGAGCCACCAGACGTTGCCGGAGCGGTCCCGGGAGCGGAACGGGCGCCGGCCGACGGCGTGGCAGATCGAGTTGATCGACCAGGTGACGTGGTGCAGCAGGGCGACCCGGACCAGCGAGCCCCAGAAGAACGCGGACAGCGCGCCCTCCCAGGACAGGCTCACCAGCCCGCCGACCAGCGCGGGCAGCAGCAGCGAGATGGTGGTCCAGAGCCAGAACAGCCGGGAGATCCGCCGCAGCGCCGGGTCGCGGATCAGGTCCGGGGCGTACTTGAGCTGCGGGGTCTGCTCCTCGTCGAACATCCAGCCCATGTGGGCCCACCACAGGCCCTTGATCAGGGCCGGGACGCTCTCCCCGTAGCGCCACGGCGAGTGCGGGTCGCCGTCCTTGTCGCTGAACCGGTGGTGCTTGCGGTGGTCGGCCACCCAGCGCACCAGCGGGCCCTCGACGGCGAGGCTGCCGACGACGGCGAGGGCCAGCCGCATCGGGCGGGGGGCCTTGAAGGCGCCGTGGGTGAAGTAGCGGTGGTAGCCGACGGTGATGCCGTGACAGGTGAGGAAGTACATGGCGACGGCGACCGCCACGTCGGTCCAGCCGAGCCCCCAGCCCCAGGCCACCGGTACGGCGGCGACCAGCGCGGCGAACGGCACGAGGATGAAGAGCACGAGCGCGATCCGCTCGGCGGCCCCCTGCTTCTCGCCGCCGCGGGTGGCGGACAGCCGGGTCGCGGCCTCGGCGGAGGGGTCGGGGGAGTCGGGGGAGGGGTCGGGGAGCGCGGTGGCCCCCGCGCGCGCCTCGTCGGCCTGGATGGTCATGGGCGTCCCTTCGCAGCGTCCCGGTACGGGACAGAGCGGACCTACGTTGGCGTAACCTACGGCATCGTAGGTTGCGCTCCGTGTCCAGGGGAACACATCGCCGCGCGGCGCTCGAGTGAATTCACCCGACTGGATGGATGAACCCCGGGCCCCTCCCGTGCCCGGATCGGACGGGCCAGGAGGGTCGGCATTGGTGGTAGATGTGAAGCGCGCTACCCCGTAGTCTTGGCCCAGCGCGTCGCCGGGCCTCCGGCGGCGGAGCTCCGGTCCCGGATCGTCTAAGGGCAGGACAGCTGGTTTTGGTCCAGCTTATGGGGGTTCGAATCCTCCTCCGGGAGCACTGAGTACGGCCGCGGGCGGGCATGCGCGGGCCGGGCGTCTGGCGTTTCGGCTCGCCGCCCCGCACTATCCTCGAACTGCCAGAGCACATGTGCGGACCGCGTTCTGGCCTGCTCTGCCCTCTCTGAACCTAATGAGGAGCCTCCCCGCATGGGTGCCAATTCGCTTGCCGCCGTTGTCGTGCTCGCCGCCGGTGGTGGGACCCGGATGAAGTCGAACAAGGTGCCCAAGGTGCTGCACGAGGTGTGCGGGCGCTCGCTGGTGGGTCACGCGGTGTCGGCGGCCGGGGAACTGATGCCGGGGCAGCTCGTCGTGGTGGTCGGCCACCAGCGCGAGCAGGTCGAGGAGCACCTGGCGGCGCACTACCCGGCCGTGCGCCCGGTCGTGCAGGAGCAGCAGAACGGCACCGGCCACGCGGTCCGCACCGCGCTGGAGTCGCTGGCCGCCGACGGCGTGACGCTGGACGGCACCGTGATCGTCACCGCCGGGGACTCCCCGCTGCTCACCGGGGACACCCTGCGCCGGCTGGCCCGCTCGCACGAGGCCCAGCAGAACGGCGTCACCGTGCTGACCGCCGTCGTCCCCGAGCCCTTCGGCTACGGGCGGATCCTGCGGGACGAGGACGGCACCGTCGCCGCGATCGTCGAGGAGCGGGACGCCACCGACACCCAGCGCGCCATCGCCGAGATCAACTCGGGCGTGTTCGCCTTCGACGCCAAGCTGCTCACCGAGGCGCTGGCCGAGCTGACCACGGACAACTCGCAGGGCGAGGAGTACCTGACCGACACCCTGTCGATCCTGCGCGAGGCCGGCCACCGGGTCGGCGCCGTGGTCGCCGAGGACCACCGGGACATCCTGGGCATCAACGACCGGGTCCAGCTGGCGCAGGCCCGCCGGCTGCTGAACGACCGCCTGCTGGAGCGGGCGATGCGCGCGGGCGTCACCGTGGTCGACCCGGCCAGCACCTGGATGGACGTCCAGGTGACGTACGAGCCGGACGCCGTGGTGCTGCCGAACACCCAGCTGCAGGGCGCGACCCACCTGGGCGAGGACTGCGAGGTGGGTCCGAACTCCACCCTCCGGGACACCCTGGTCGGCGCCGGCGCCCGTGTGAGCAACACCACGGCCGACCGCGCCGAGATCGGCGAGCTGGCCTCCACCGGCCCGTACGCCTACCTGCGGCCGGGGGCGAAGCTGGCCCGCAAGGCGAAGGTCGGCACCTACGTCGAGATCAAGAACTCCGAGCTGGGCGAGGGCGCCAAGGTGCCGCACCTCTCCTACATCGGCGACGCCACGATCGGCGAGGGCACCAACGTCGGCGCGGCCTCGGTCACCGTGAACTACGACGGGGTCAAGAAGCACCGCACCGTCATCGGGGCGCACTGCCGCACCGGCTCGGACAACATGTTCATCGCCCCGGTGACCGTCGGTGACGGCGCTTACACCGGCGCGGGCTCGGTGATCACCACCGACGTCCCGCCCGGCGCACTCGGCGTGAACCGCGCGCAGCAGCGCAACATCGAGGGCTGGGTGGAGCGCAAGCGCCCGGGCACGGTGTCCGCGCAGGCCGCGCAGGCCGCGACCGACGGCGCTGCCGAGGCCTGACGCGCCCGCCGGGGACCGGTCGGCCGGTCCCCGGGGCGGACGGTTTCTCCGCGGGCGCGTAACCTGGGGGACATACGTGCGCCACTGGGCCTACCGCCCGTGTCCAGGCGTACCGACAATTCCCCGATCCCCTCGTGAGTGCGGGCTGCGCCTGCCCTCCTCGGGGCCGGGGTTCAGCGTCCGCAACGCGAGGAGACGGTGCAGTGAGCGGGATCACGACGTCGGGTGAGAAGAAGCTCAAGCTCTTCTCCGGCCGTGCCCACCCGGAGCTGGCGAAGGAGGTTGCCGAAGCGCTGGGGACCGAGCTGGTCCCGACCAAGGCCTTCGACTTCGCCAACGGCGAGATCTACGTCCGCTTCCTGGAGTCGGCGCGTGGCGCGGACTGCTTCGTGATGCAGAGCCACGCGGCTCCCATCAACCAGTGGATCATGGAACAGCTGATCATGATCGATGCTCTCAAGCGGGCCTCCGCCAAGAGCATCACCGCGATCCTGCCGTTCTACGGGTACGCCCGCCAGGACAAGAAGCACCTCGGCCGCGAGCCCATCTCGGCCCGTCTGATCGCCGACCTGCTGCGCCAGGCCGGCGCCGACCGCCTGATGGCCGTGGACCTGCACACCGCGCAGATCCAGGGCTTCTTCGACGGCCCGGTGGACCACCTGTTCGCGCTGCCGCTGCTGGTCGACTACATCGGCGAGAAGGTGGACCGCTCCAAGCTGACCGTCGTCTCGCCGGACGCCGGCCGGGTCAAGGTGGCCGACCAGTGGTGCGACCGGCTGGATGCCCCGCTGGCGATCATCCACAAGCGCCGCGACACCACCCAGGCCAACACCATCCTGTCGGCCGACGTCGTCGGTGACGTCAAGGGCCGGGTCTGCGTCCTGGTCGACGACATGATCGACACCGCCGGCACGATCTGCGCCGCCGCCGACGCGCTGTTCGAGAACGGCGCCGCGGACGTCGTGGTGGCCGCCACCCACGGCGTGCTCTCCGGCCCGGCCGCGGACCGGCTCAAGAACTCGCGGGTCAGCGAGTTCGTGTTCACCAACACGCTGCCCACCCCGGCCGAGCTCCAGCTGGACAAGATCACCACGCTGTCCATCGCCCCGTCGATCGCCGCCGCGATCCGCGAGGTCTTCGAGGAGGGCTCGGTCACCAGCCTCTTCGAGGGCGTGCACTGACGAAGCCCCGCGCAGGCGGCCCCGGACCACCCCGGTCCGGGGCCGCCGCCGGTTTCGACGGAGGGCGGCCGCCAGGGGCCCGATTTCGCCGGAGCGGGCCGGTGCGGTTAGACTCGTGAAACTGCTCGGCGAGGGATGTCGTGTGCCCGCTCGACGGACACCGACTCCGTGATCGACGCGCTGCCGGTGGCGGATTCCGTCCGTCGGCAGAAGTCGTTGCCGCCGAGTGACCCCCGAACGTACTGAGGGTGTGGTCCCGGCGGTTTTTCGCGTTGCCTGCACCCCCGCGCCATTCTTCCGAGGAGTGCAGTCGTGTCCGAGATCCGCCTTGCCGCTGAGACCCGTTCCGAGTTCGGCAAGGGTGCCGCCCGTCGCGCCCGCCGCGCCGGCTTCGTCCCCGGTGTCGTCTACGGCCACGGCCACGCCCCGGTTCACCTGAACCTGCCCGGCCACGACCTGATGATGGCCCTCAAGACCCCGAACGCCCTGCTGGTCGTTCCGATCGAGGGCAAGGACGAGTACGTCCTGCCGAAGGCCGTCCAGCGCGAGGCCATCAAGCGCACCATCGAGCACGTCGACCTGCTGCTGGTCAAGCGTGGCGAGAAGGTCACCGTTGAGATCCCGGTCCACACCGAGGGCGAGCTGGCCCCCGGCGGCAACCTGCTGGAGCACGTCCTGCAGGCCCTGCCGATCGAGGCCGAGGCCACCCACCTGCCCGAGGCCGTCACCGTCTCGGTCGAGGGCCTGGAGGCCGGCGCCTCGATCACCGCCGGCGACATCGAGCTGCCCAAGGGCACCACGCTGGCCGTCACGGCCGACACCGTCGTGCTGCAGGTCATCGGCGCCCAGGCCTCGCAGGCCGACGCCGACGCCGAGGCCGCCGAGGCCGGCGCCGAGGCCTGAGCCTCGCACCCCTAGTTGAGGCCGCTGCCCCGGTCGCTCCCGCAGGAGCGCCCGGGGCAGCGGTGTGTCCGGGATGATGGCGACGAGCGCGCAGACGAGGAGTGAGAGCGGCATGGCGGAGGAGTACGACGGGCCCTGGCTCGTGGTGGGGCTGGGCAACCCGGGCGAGCAGTACGCCCGGAACCGGCACAACATCGGTTTCATGGTGGTCGACCTGCTGGCGCAGCGGATGGGCGCCAAGTTCAAGGCGCACAAGAGCCGGGCCCAGGTGGCCGAGGGGCGGTTGGCGGGCAAGCGGGTGGTGCTCGCCAAGCCGATGTCCTTCATGAACCTCTCCGGCGGGCCGGTGACGGCGCTGCGGGACTTCTACAAGGTGCCCGCCTCGGCGCTGATCGCCGTCCACGACGAGCTGGACGTCGACTACGCGGCGCTGCGGCTCAAGCTCGGCGGCGGGGACAACGGCCACAACGGGCTGAAGTCGATCACCAAGTCGCTGGGCCCGGACTACCACCGGGTGCGCTGCGGGATCGGCCGGCCGCCGGGCCGGATGGAGGTCGCCGACTTCGTGTTGAAGGACTTCTCCTCGACCGAGCGCAAGGAGCTGGAGTGGTTCGTGGACCGCTCGGCCGACGCGGTGGAGGCGCTGCTGTCCGAGGGGCTGGAGCGGGCGCAGGGCACGTACAACTCCTGAACCGGGCGGCGCCTGACGTGACGTCATGGGCACGGTGTGCCGGGTACACAACAGTCGTACAACGCTTGCCCGGTAAACCTGAATCCATGTGAGAACCCTGTGCGGGATCGGATAGCGTCGGCCCTGGTACGCGAACGGGTCCTGGGGAGTTCTCGATGCGGAGATTGCGTCCGGTCCGCCGACTTCGGCGGCTCCGGGTGGTCCGGCTCAAGCAGTTCGGACGACGGCTCGGCACCGCCGGTGCCCTGGGGGCGGCCGGGATGCTGCTGTCCAGCGGCGCGGTGGCGCACGCCGATCCGGTGGCCGAGCCCGATCCGGCGGTCACGCCGGAGCCCGCGGCGGCGCAGCTCGGTCCGGTGCTGGGCGAGTCGGTCGGCCCCGACGCGGGGCTGCTGGCGGTCGGCGGCGGCCTGGTGGTCGCGTCCGGCGGAGCCGCCCTGTGGCTCAAGCGCCGGCGCGCGGGCGAGCCCGCGGAGTAGGAACGTGCGGTGAGGGGCCGGTGTCCACGGGAGTGGGCGCCGGCCCCTCCTGCGTCCCCAGCCGCCGTAGCCCGCCACCACCGGGACGGCAAGGGGCCCTTGCCCGTCCGGGGAGGACGGGCAGGGGCCCCTTCGTCGCGTTCGGCCGGCCGTCAGCCGGTGTTGCGCAGGCCGGCCGCGATGCCGTTCACGGTCAGCAGCAGCGCGCGGGCGCGCAGCGGGTCCTCCGGGCGACCGCTCGCGACCTCCTCGCGCTGGCGGCGCAGCAGCGCGACCTGGAGGTAGGAGATCGGGTCGAGGTAGGCGTCCCGGACGGTGAAGGTCTGCTTCAACACCGGGTTGTGCTCCAGCAGTTCGTTCTCGCCGGTGAGCCGCAGCACCTCGCGCAGGGTGAGGTCGTGCTCGGCGACGATCTGGTCGAAGACGTGCCGCAGCTCGCCGGGCACCAGCTGCTCGACGTAGTGGCGGGCGATCCGCAGGTCGGTCTTGGCCAGCGTCATGGCGACGTTGGACAGGAAGTTGCGGAAGAAGTGCCACTGGCCGTACATCTCGTCCAGCACGTCGCCGAGGCCGGCCGCGCGGGCGGCGGCGAGGCCGGAGCCGACGCCGTACCAGCCGGGGACGATCTGGCGGGACTGGGTCCAGCCGAACACCCACGGGATGGCCCGCAGGCCGTCCAGGCCGGCGCCGGAGTCGGGACGCCGGGACGGGCGGGAGCCCAGGTGCAGCGAGGCGAGCTGGTCGACCGGGGTGGAGGCGAAGAAGTACTTCGGCAGGTCCTCCTGGTCGACCAGGGCGCGGTAGGAGGTGTGGGCGGCCTCGGAGACCCGGTCCATCGCGGCGTCCCAGCGGGCCAGTTCCTCGGGGGCCTGGCGCGGGGCGGTGTGCAGCGCGGAGGCGGCGAGGGTGGCGGAGAGGGTCAGCTCCAGGTTCTCCCGGGCGAGGGAGGGGAGCAGGTACTTGTCGGAGATGACCTCGCCCTGCTCGGTCACCTTGATCTCGCCCTCCAGGGTGCCCCAGGGCTGGGCCAGGATGGCCTCGTGGGAGGGGCCGCCGCCGCGGCCGACGGTGCCGCCGCGGCCGTGGAAGAGGCGCAGCCGGATGCCGTAGCGGTGGGCGACGTCGCGCAGTCGGCGCTGGGCGCGGTGGATCTCCCACTGGGAGGTGGTGATGCCGCCGAACTTGGAGGAGTCGGAGTAGCCGAGCATGACCTCCTGGACGTCGCCGCGCAGCGAGACGAGCAGCCGGTAGGAGGGGTCGGAGAGCATCTCGTCGAGGATGCGGTCGGCCTGCTGGAGTTCGTCGGTGGTCTCCAGCAGCGGCACGATGCCGATCTTGGCGATCCCGGCGTGCAGGTCGATCAGGCCGGCCTCGCGGGCCAGCACGGTGGCGGCGAAGACGTCGTCGGCGCCCTGGCACATCGAGATGATGTAGCTCTCGACGATCTCGTCGCCGAAGCGCTCGAAGCCCTGGCGGATGGTGTTGAAGACGCCGAGGGTCTTGGTGCCGGCCTCGTCCAGCGGGGCCGGGGTGGGGGCCAGCGGGCGGCGCGAGCGGAGCTCCTTGGCGAGCAGCTTCTGCCGGTACTCGCGGGGCATGTCGGCGTAGCGCCAGGCCTCCTCGCCGAGCCGGTCGAAGAGCTGGCCGAGGGCGTGGTGGTGGGCCTCGGCGTGCTCGCGGACGTCCATGGTGGCGAGCTGGAGGCCGAAGGCCTCGATGGTGCGGATGGCGCGGGCCAGCCGGCCGTCGGCGATCAGCTCGCCGCGGTGGGCGCGCAGCGACTCCTGGATGAGCCGCAGGTCGGCGACGAGTTCGCGGGTGCCGAGGTAGTCGCGGCCGTCGACGTGCGGGGTGCCGCCGGCCAGGCGCTCGCGGGTGTTCTCCAGCTTGAGCCGGATGCAGGTGGCCTTGAGGCGGTAGGGCTCCTCGGCGTTCATCCGCTTGTAGCGGGGGCTGAGTTCGGGGAGCCGGTGCAGGTCGGTGTTGAGCGAGGCGAGCAGTTCGACCGAGGCGCCGGCCAGCCGCTCGGAGGTGGAGAGGGTGTTGCGCAGGTCGTCGATCGCGGCGAGGGCGTCCTGGATGCCGTACTCGTGCTGGAGGTTGAGGACGTCCCAGGTGACCTGCGGGGTGACGTTGGGGTTGCCGTCGCGGTCGCCGCCGATCCAGGTGCCGAAGGTGAGCGGGCGCACGCCGTCGGGCAGGCTCAGGCCGACCCGGGCGAGTTCCTCGTGCAGCTCCTCCAGCACCTCGGGGACGGCCTCGCGGTAGAGCTCGTCCAGGTAGTAGACGGCGTTGCGGGCCTCGTCGGTGGGCTCGGGGCGGGCGATGCGCAGTTCGTCGGTCTGCCAGAGCAGGTCGATGACCTCGGCGAGGCGGCGGTCGGCGGAGCGCTTGGCGCTGCTGGTGCGGGCCGGGTCGGCGGCGGCCAGGCCGTTGCTGAGCTCCTCGCGGTGGATCCGGTCGAGGAGTTCGCCGATCCGGCGCAGCTTGTTGAGCACGCTGCGGCGGGCGGCCTCGGTGGGGTGGGCGGTGAAGACCGGGCGGACCGCGAGGTGGGCCAGGGTGTCCTGGAGGTGCTTGGGGTCGGCCTCGGTGAGCTGGTCGGCGGTCTGGGCCAGCAGCGAGCCCTCGCGGGCGCGGCGGGTGGCGAACTCCCGGCCGCGGTGCACCTGCTCGGTGACGTTGGCGAGGTGGAAGTAGGTGGAGAAGGCGCGGACCAGCTTGGCGGCCGTGTCCAGGTCGATGTCGGAGAGGAGTTCGGCGGTGGCCTCGCCGTCGGTGCGGCTGAGCAGGCGGACCTGTTCGACCAGGCCCAACAGCTGGGGGCCCTCCTGGCGGACCAGCGTCTCGCCGAGCAGGTCGCCGAGGCGGCGGATGTCCGCGCGCAGGGCGGCATTGTCGGCGATGACGGTGGGGCTGTCCGCCGGGGTGGGGACCGGAGCGGTCACGGCTGGCTCCCTCTGGTGGTGGGGTTCGGCAACGGCTCATCGTCACAGGTCCACGCGCAGTGTGACGGGTGTGACGCGTGCGGACCGCGCTGTCCGACGCGACCAGCATAGGTGTCGGGGCGGTCGCTGTCCGCGAGGTGGCCGGATGGCGGACAGGGCTGCCGAGAACCACCTGTGGTCTGGACCACTTGAGGGGGGTCGGGGGTGTACCGGGCAATCCGGGTGGGGAAGGGGAGGGGTTGCGGCTCAAGCCGTGTCCGACGATCCGCGTCGGATCAGCGCGCGGTGTCTGGGTGCGTGCATCGCAAGGCGGAGGAGGGAGTCCATGCGGAGCATCGGCGACCGACGACAACGCAGCGAGGTGCGTGCCCAGGTGCCGGGCGCCCGGCGGGGATCGTCGGACACGGCTTAATCTGTCACGCATGAGCAAGTCGCCTGGGGAGCGCGTGCCGGTCCGGTCGTTCTGGTGGTGGAAGCGGCGGCGCAGCGCCCTCCTCGACATCGGGCTGGCGCTGCTCGCCGCGGTCGAGTGCTCGGCCAGCACGATCGCCTTCTTCTCCGCCCGGATGCACGTGAGCGCCCTCGGCGCGGTCGGGATCGCCCTGCTCGGCACGCTGGCCGGCGGTTCGCTGGTGGTGCGCCGGCGGTGGCCGGCCGTGCCGGTGGTGGCGACCCTGCTGGTGCTGCCCGCGATGCTGGGCGTGCTGCTGCTGGTGGTGTCGCTGTACACGCTGGCGGAGACCTGGGAGTGGCCCTCCCGGCGCCGCCGGGTGGTGGCGCTGTCCGGACTGGCCTTCGCCGAGGCCGGCGCCGTGATGGCGTTCCAGGTGATGACCCCGGACGACTCGGTGGCGGCGGAGCGGACTCCGCTGTGGGGCCTGGTCGTGCTGTCGCTGCTGGTCGCGGTCGGACTGACCGTCGCCCCGGTGGTGACCGGACTGTACGTGGGGGCGCGGCGGCGGCTGATCGAGTCGCTCAAGGACCGTGCGCACGGCCTGGAGACCGAACTGGACCTGCTGGCCGAGCAGGCGCAGGAGCGCGCCCGCCGGGCCCGGTTGGAGGAGCGCACCCGGATCGCCCGGGAGATGCACGACGTGGTCGCCCACCGGGTCTCGCTGATGGTGGTGCACGCCGGGGCGCTGGAGCGAATAGCCGTCAAGGATCCGGAGAAGGCCGCGCAGAGCGCCAGGCTGATGGGCGAGGTGGGCCGGCAGGCGCTGAACGAGCTGCGCGAGATCCTCGGCGTGCTGCGGATGGACGACGAGCGGCCCCAGGAGCCGGACTCGCTGGCCGGGCTGCCCCGGCTGGTCGACCAGTCCCGCGCGGCCGGGATGGCCGTGACGCTGACCGTCAGCGGCAGTCGGCAGGAGTTCACCGGTGAGGCCGAGCAGACCGCCTACCGGGTCGTCCAGGAGGGGCTGACCAACGCCCACAAGCACGCGGGCGGGGCGCAGGTGTCGGTGCTGCTGGCGTACGCGCCGAACGGGGTGCGGGTCAGCGTGGTGAACGCCTGCCCGGGCGGGGAGCGCGGGGCGGCGCAACTGCCCAGCGGGGGCAACGGGCTGGTCGGGATGCGGGAGCGGGTGATCGCGCTGGGCGGCACCTTCTCCTCCGGGCCGGAGGCGGACGGCGGCTTCCGGGTGGAGGCGGTGCTGCCGTCCCGGCTGGCCGTCCGCGGGGACCGGCTCGGCCGGGCGGGCGCCGCGCGGCCCGGCGAGGACTGACGTCAGCCCGGTGAGGACCGACCCGGGCTCGGTGAGAGCGGAATCCTGGCCCGGTGAGGACCGCCCCGGGCCTGGAGAGAGCGGATCCTGGCCCGGCGGGGGCGGCTGCTAGCCGTACGCGCGGCCGTACTCCTCGGCGGTGCGCAGCCGTTCCGGGGCGGTGCCCAGCACCAGGGTGCTGATCGCCTGGTCGATGCCGTGGCCGAGGAACCACTCGCCGGCGTGGTCCAGGCTGTAGACCCGGGCCTCCTCGTCGACGGCCAGCAGCGCCTGCCCGTACGCCTCCTCGCCGAGCGGGGCGAGCCGGCTGCCCAGCGCCCGGCCGAGGTCGAACAGGGTGCGCGGCTGGTGCAGCCCGCACATCGGGTCGATCAGGAACGGGGTGCGGGCCAACTGGCGGCCGGGGCCGGCGAGGTCGAAGGCGAGGCCGCCGAACTCGGCCCAGGCCTCCACGGCCGCCGGGAACACCGCGTGCGGGACGCCGCCGGGACCGCCGTGCCCGACCAGGGCGTCGGCCCACTCCTCGGCCTGCTGGATCTGCCAGCGGCCGGGGTGCCAGCCGGCCGCCTTGAGTTCGGCGGCGACGTCGGCGGGGAAGCGCGGGCGGGCCCGCCCGGTGGGGCCCGCCGGGCGCGGGGTGCCCGGGGCGAGGGTGCCCGGGACGAGGGTGGCCGGCGAGGGCGGGGGCGGGCTGGGCGGATTCAGGGCGTGCTCCGGGGCTCGGGGACAGGGGGCGTACGAGGGGCGTACGGGAGGCGGGCGGGCGTGGGCGTCCGGCGTGCGGACGCTCAGTGCGCCGGCGGCCCGACGGCGACGCTCTGCACCGTGAAGTGCTCCAGCATCGGTGCGCAGGAACGGCACGGCGGGGCGTGGGTGCCGTGTGCCGGGTCGCCCTCCTCGCGGATCCGCAGCGTCGTCATCCGGGAGCCCTTGAGCGCCTTGCGGGCTTCGTGCAGGCTCATCGGCTTGCGGGCGGCGCGCTTGGAGCGCTTCCCGTCCACGGTGGTCAGGTACTGGGAGAGCAGGACGGCCTCCGGGCAGCGGCCGGTGAACCGCTCGCGGGCCTCGACCGGCAAGGTGTCCAGGAACTCGCCGACCAGCGGGTGCAGGACCGGGCGCCGGTCGTCCTTGGCGCCCGCCAGGGTGTGCACCTCGCCGCCCTTGAGCGACAGCGCGGCGGCGACGGCGGGCAGCAGGCTGTCGCGGTGGTGGCGCAGCACGGGCGGGCCCGCCGGCTCACCGGTGGTCATGCGGTGTCCTCCTCCTCGTTCCTGGCGGTCCGGTTCCCGTTGGCTCCGGTCGGTCCCGGGGCAAGCCTGTCATTTGACACCGACAACCGCACAACCGGGGTGCGGGGCGGACCGAACACCCGTGCGGCCACCGGCCGGTCGGGCACCCGTCCCACCCGCATCCTGGCCGCCCACCGGCCGGAACCGCACACCGCCGTCATGACTTGTCCGCCGATCTACCGAAACCGCCCCCCGGCCCCGGCCCCGCCCGGTACGGTTCCGGCAGCGAGCCCAGGAGGGCCCGGGCCCGGCCGTGCGGACACGGACGGGCCGGGCCGACTCCGGTGCCCGCGCCGGACGTTGAGGCCGCCGGGGCGGGCGCCGTCGCGCCCCGGCGCCGGAGCCAGGGAGGGTCCTGCCGGACCCTCCAGTGAGGGGGCCCGAGCGATGACGTCGAAGCGGTGGACGGACGGGACGGCCAATCAGGCGCCCGGCGGCCACGTGCCCACCCCGGGCGAGCCGCCCCGGCCGGTGCCGGAGCGACCGGTCGGCCTCGCGGTGGTCGGGGCCGGCTACTGGGGGCCGAAGCTGGTCCGCAACGCCCAGCACACCCCGGCGCTGCGGCTGCACTGGCTGTGCGACCTGGACGAGGCCAAGGCCCGTACCGTACTGGGGGAGTACAGCACCGTCGGGGCGACCGGCCGGTACGAGCGGGTGCTGGCGGACGAACGGGTCGACGCCGTCGCGGTGGCCACCCCGGCGGGCGCCCACTACCCGCTGGTGCGGGCCGCGCTGGAGGCGGGCAAGCACGTGCTGGTGGAGAAGCCGATCACCACCTCCTCCGCCGAGGCCGCCGAACTGGTCGAACTGGCCGAGGCCGCCGGGCTGGTGCTGATGTGCGACCACACCTTCTGCTACACCCCGGTGGTCCGCCGGATCCGGGAGCTGGTGCACGGCGGGGAGATCGGGGACGTCCAGTTCTTCGACTCGGTGCGGATCAACCTCGGCCTGGTCCAGCCGGACGTCGACGTGCTGTGGGACCTCGCCCCGCACGACCTGTCCGTCCTGGACTTCGTCCTGCCGCCCGGGGTCGTGCCGGTCGGCGTCTGCGCCCAGGGCGCCGATCCGATCGGCGCCGGCCGGGCCTGTGTCGCCTACCTGACGGTGCGGCTCAGCAACGGCGCGCTGGCGCACTGCCACGTCAACTGGCTCTCCCCGACGAAGGTCCGCACCACCCTGATCGGCGGCTCCCGGCGCACCCTGGTCTGGGACGACCTCAACCCCCAGGCCCGGCTGGCCGTGCACGACCGCGGGGTCGACCTCACCCCGCCCGACCAGCTCACCGACGCCATCCGGCACCGGGCGCTGATCTCCTACCGGGTCGGCGAGATGGTCGCGCCCGCGCTGGTCGAACAGGAGGCCCTGCGCAACGTGATGGCCGAGTTCGCGGCCGCCGTCGTCGAGGGCCGGGCCCCGCTCACCGACGGGCGGGCCGGGGTGCGGGTGCTGGAACTGCTGGAGGCGGCCTCGCTCAGCCTCGAACTCGGCGGCGTCACCGTACCGGTGGGGACCGGGGACCGGGCGGCGGTCCGGTGAGCGACGCGGTCCCGCTGGTCGACCTGGCCGCCGCGCACGCCGAGGTCGAGGCCGAGGTGCGGGCCGGCTTCGACCGGGTGCTGGCGAGCGGCGCCTTCGTCAAGGGCCCCGAAGTGGCCGCCTTCGAGCGGGAGTACGCCGCCTTCACGGGCGTCCGGCACTGCGTGGGCGCCGCCAACGGCACCGACGCCCTGGAACTGGCCCTGCGCGCCCTGGACCTGCCGCCCGGCGGCGGGGTGGTGCTGCCCGCCAACACCTTCGTCGCCACCGCCGAGGCGGTGCAGCGGGCCGGACTGCGCCCGGTGCCGGTCGACGTCGACCCGGAGCACCTGCTGATCGACCCGGAGCGGGTCGCCGCCGCGCTGCCCGGGGCGGTGGCGCTGCTCCCCGTCCACCTGTTCGGCCAGTGCGCGCCGGTGGAGGTGCTGCTGGAACTCGCCGACGGCCGCCCGGTGGTGGAGGACGCGGCCCAGTCCCAGGGCGCCCGGCGCCACGGGCGCGGCGCCCACGGGCGGATCGCGGCGACCAGCTTCTACCCGGGCAAGAACCTCGGCGGCTACGGCGACGCCGGGGCGGTGCTCACCGACGACGACGAACTCGCCGCCGCCGTACGGCTGATCGGCGACCACGGCGCCCGCGACAAGTACCGGCACGAGCGGTTCGGCTTCAACTCCCGGATGGACGCCCTGCAAGCCGTCGTGCTGCGGGCCAAACTGCGTCGGCTGCCCGACTGGAACGCCGCCCGCCGTGCCGCCGCGGCCCGCTACGACCGGCTGCTCGACGGGCTGCCCGGCGTCACCCGGCCGGGCACCGCGCCCGGCAACGTCCACGTCCGCCACCTCTACCCGGTGCGGATCGCCCGCGGCCGCGACGCCGTGCTCGCCGCGCTGCACGGGGCCGGCATCGGCGCCGGGGTGCACTACCCCGTCCCGGTGCACCTGCAGCCCGCGTTCCGCCCGCTCGGGTACCGCGCGGGCGCCTTCCCGGTCGCCGAACGGGCGGCCGGCGAACTGCTCAGCCTGCCGCTGCACCCGCACCTCACGGAGGCCCAGCAGGTACGGGTCGTGGAGGTCCTGGAGCGGGCCCTGGGTGCGGGGGGTTCGTCCGGCCGGGTGACCCAATAGGCTGATGCCCAGCAAGCGCACCGAGCATTTTGCAGCAGCCAGTGGGGGCTCCCAGATGACGACAGGTCGGCCCGGCGTCGCCGCCGCACCGAACGCGGCGTACGCAGGTCAGGTGGTGCAGTTCCCGGATCCGGTCCGTGCCGAGCGGCACCCGGCCGGGGTCCGGGTGGACGAGGCCGGCTACCCGGACTTCGGTCCGTACGCCGCCGCGGCGGCCGAGGTCGCCGACCCGCCGGAGGGCTTCGGCGTGGACGAACTGCGGCTGACCGACTACGTCTCGGCCAACGCCGCGCTGTTCACCCAGGGCCACCCGCTCTGGGCCGACCTGGAGACCGCCGTGGCTACCCCGCCCGGCTGGACCTGGCACCACGCGGTCGGCCGGGCCGCCCCCGGCTGGCGCCGGATGGAGCTCGTCCCGGTCGAGGTCAAGGCCCTGCTGCGGCACCACGGCGGCCTGGCCGTCTCGCCCGCCGACCACTCCCGCCGGGGCACCCGCCCGCTGCAGGAGCGCCGGCCCGTCCACTTCTCGCTGGCCAAGGACGGCGGCGATCCGATCGGCGTCCCCGAGGACCTGGTGCAGCGCGCCGAGGAGCGCCTCGGCTACCGGCTGCCCGGCGCCTACCGCACCTTCCTCAAGCTCGGCGGCGGCCGCGGCCCGGTCGGCGTCGCGCTGGACACCGAGCTCGGCATGCTGCTCGACCAGCCGTTCCTCACCCTCACCGAGGAGTACGGCACCGAGGACGTCGTCTACGCCAACAAGTGCCTGCGCGACCACCTCACCAAGGACTACCTGGGCATCGCCTACGCGCAGGGCGGCCTGATCGCGCTCAAGGTGCGCGGCGACCGGATCGGCTCGGTCTGGTTCCACCTGTACGACGACGCCCGGGACTCCGGCGGGCCGGAGGCCCCCGAGGAGCGCTGCGCCCGGCTGCTGCTGCCCTGCGGGGACGACTTCGACGCCTTCCTGCTGCGGCTGGCCGGCAGCCCGCCGGAGCTGGAGACGGTCGCGGAGCTGATGGTGGACGGCGGGTTCGCCCGGGCCGTCCCGGTGGACTGACGTGGTCGCGGGAACGGCGTTGAGGGAACGAGTGAGGACGACGGGGACAGGGGTGAACCGGGCGTGGTGACGTACGCGCAGGCGCAGGAGCTCGCCGAGGAGTGGGTCAACGGCGGGGTGCCGCACGGGCAGCAGCGCGAGGTGCGGGTCCGGGAGTTCGACCTCGGCTTCGTCTGCTGGGCGGTGTCGCCCGCGGACACGGCGGGCGGGCCCGCCGCCGGTGCCGACGGCGGGGCCGGTGCGGGCGGGGCGCGGCTGGTGATCGCCCGCGACTCGGGCGCCAGCACGCTGTGGCCCGCGCTGCCCGTCAACGAGGTGGTCCGGCAGTTCGAGGAGGTGTACGGGCGGCCGGTCGCGGCCAACCCGGCCGGGGCGGCGAAGCCCGCGCCGGGGCCGGTGGAGGCGACCTCCTTCCTGCTCAGCCCGCCGCAGTGGCTGCAGGAGGCGGGGGCGGCGGCGATCGCGGCGGAGGCCGAGAAGCTGGGGGGCGCCGCGGCCCCGGCTCCGGCTCCGGCTCCGGCCTCGGCTCCGGCTGCGGCTGCCGCGCCGGTCGCCGCGCCCGCCGTGCTGACCGAACCCCCGGTCTCCGAGCGGCCCGCCGGGGACGCGCCGACGATGCTCGCGCCGCCGCCCGGCGAGGACCCGTTCGCCGCCCCGCTGCCGCCGAGCGCCCCGACGCCGCCGGCCGCGCCGCCCGCGCCGGTCGCGGCCGAGGCGGCGACCGTGCTGATGCCGGAGGGCCTGCGCACCTCCGGTTCGGACCTGCCCGAGGCGCCCGCTCCGGCCGGGGCCGAGGCCGCGACCATGCTGATGCCCCCGGGCGGCGGCCCCGGCCTGCCGCCGGTCCCGCCGGTCGGTGCCCCGGCCCCGGCCGCCCCGGCCCCGGCCGCCCAGGCCCCAGCCGCCCCGGCCCCGGCCGCGCCGCCCGTCGCCCCGCCGGCCCCGGTGCCCGCCCCGGCCGCCGAGCCGGCGCCGACGCTGCTCGCGTCGCCGGACGCCGTGCCGGGCCTGATGGGCCTGCCCGGTGCCCCGGCGGCCCCGCCCGCCGCCCCGGTGGAGCAGGCGCCCACCATGCTGGCCTCGCCCGGCGGGCTGGCCGGCCTGCCCGGCGCCCCCGGCCCGGCCGCGCCGCCGTCCGCCCCGCCGGCCCAGGGCGGCGGCCTCGGCCGCAACCCGGGTTCGGCCCCGCCGCCCCCGCCGCCGGCCGCGCTGCGCGGAGCTCCGGGCGGACCGTCCGGTGCCGCCGGCGCGGGCGGGCTGGGCCGCAACCCCGGCTCCGCCCCGCCGCCGCCCCCGCCCGCCGAGCTGCGGCAGACCCCTGGGTCGGGCGCGCCCGCCGCCGGTCCGGGCGGCCGCTCGGGCGGTTCGACCCCGCCGCCCCCGCCGCCGGCGGGCCTGCGCTCCGGTGACGCCCCGGCTCCCGCGCCGCAGGGCGGGCCCGCTCCGGCCGCCGCCGGCGTGGCGTACGAGGCGACCCAGCTGGCGAGCGCGATCGACCCGGCACTGCTCGGCGGCCCGGCGGACCCTGGCACCCCGCCGTCCGGCGGCCCGGCCGTCCCGCCGCCGCCCGGTGGCCCGGCGGCTCCGGCCGCGCCCGCCGCGGGGTACGGCTACCCGAACGCGGGTGCCGCGCCCGGCGTCGTCCCGCCGACCCCGGTCACCGGCCCGCCGCAGGGTGCGCCGGTGCCGCCCGGGGTGCCCGCGGTCGGCCCGGGCTACTTCGCCGCGCTCAGCTACCGGGGCCCGGACGGCTCGGAGCAGAAGCTGCTGCACCGCAGCGAGCCGGGCACCCCGCACCCGGAGTGGAAGATCCTCCAGGACCTGCGGCGGCTGAACGTGCCGCCGGAGCAGGTGCTGGAGCTCTACACCGAGCTGGAGTCCTGCGACCTGCCCGGCGGCTACTGCAACCGCATGATCGCGGCCTCCTGGCCGAACGTGCGGCTGACCCACACCGCCCCGTACGGCCGTGACCACGCCTCCCGGCAGGCCGGGATGGCCGAGCTGCTTGACCACCTGGACGAGCTGCACCAGCTGGCCTCCGGTGCCCAGCGGGTCCGCCCGTTCCGGGTGCCGCCGCCCGCGCCGGGGACGGTCCAGGCGCTGCCCCCGCTGCCGCCCCAGCAGCTCGCCCAGGAGCTGGGGACGGCCTTCGGCCAGAACCTGTTCCGCTACGAGCAGCGCGCCGTCTCCCGCCAGGGCGTGCCGGAGCCGGTGTCGCAGACGCTGGTGTGGGCCGGGCTGCCGCGCGACTTCGGGCCGTTCTTCTGGGCCCAGGCGCAGGAGGGCCGGCCGATCCCGACGCTGGCCGAGCTGGCCGCCGAGCGCGGCCTGCCGCAGGGCCCGGACTTCGGCGGCTACCTGGTGCTCGGCAACGACTACGGCCGGCAGCTGTGCGTCCAGTACGGCACCGCGAACGTGGTCGCCGTGGACGTCGACGGAACCGGCCAGCCGCCGCGCTTCGTCAACACCGGTGTACCGGAGTTCGTCCGCGCGCTGGCCCTGCTGGGCCGGATGTGGCGTCTGCGGTACGGGCTGACGCCGGAGCAGGCCGGTCGCTGGACGACCGACTTCCAGGCCCAGCTCGCCGCGATCGACCCGGCGGCCCTGCAGACCGCGGACACCTGGTGGGCGGTGCTGCTGGAGCAGTTCTGGGACGGTCTGCTGTAGCGGACCGTCGCGGATCCCCGCAGGTGGGAGGGGTCGTTCCGGTGTCCGGAACGACCCCTTCGGCGTGCCCCGGCAGCTGTGCCTCGTTGGGGTTTCGTCCGGATCTGCGCAAAATAGGTCAAGAGGATGGGTCTATTCGTCCCGTCCTCGACGCTTTCCGGTCCGCACGACGACCGGATCCGGCCCCGGTCTCCGAACCGGTTCCGGATCCGTCCAGTCCGTCCGATCATGGGCTCCGCAGCCCGCGAAACGAGGGGAAGAGCCCATGAGCGACGCCGTCCCCCAGTACGGCTTCACCCAGGCCCGGCGCGGCTACGCGCCCGAGCAGGTCGACCGGGCGCTGGCCGCCCTGACCGCACAACGTGACGAGGCCTGGGAGCGGCTGAGCGTCCTGGGAGCCGGGATCCGGCAGATGGAGACCAGGCTCGACGACATCCGCCGGGCCGCCGAGGAGGCCCCGGAGCCGGACTACGAGGTGCTCAGCGAGCAGGCCGCCGGACTGGCCGAGATGGCCCGGAACGAGGCCCGCGCCGTCAAGGAGAAGGCCGAGCGCTACGCCGAGGACCTGCGGGACGAGGTGTACGAGGCCGGCCAGGCGGCCGAGCAGGCCGCCAAGGAGTACGCCGCCACCGTCCGCGCCGAGGCCGACGCCGCCGCCCGCCGCACCGAGGAGCGCACCCGCGCCGAGGCCGAGGGCATCCGCGCCGAAGCCGACCGGGAGAGCCGCGCCGCCCGGGACGGCGCCACCGCCTACGCCGCCAAGGTCCGGGTGGCCGCCGCCGAGGCCAGCGAGCAGGCCGAGGCCGAGCTGGCCGCCAGGCGCCGCAAGGCCGACGAGACCTTCGCCGCGGCCCAGGCCCAGGCCGACGCCGAGGACGCCGAGGTCTCCGCGACGGCCGAGCGCCGGGTCAAGGAGGCCGAGCAGCACCGGGAGACGGTGCTGAACCGGATCAAGCAGCTGGAGACCGACGCCCAGGCCAAGGCCGACCAGCTGGTCGAGCAGGCCCGCCGGGAGGCCGAGAAGATCAACGCGGAGAGCGAGCGCGAGCAGCAGGCCTTCGACGCCCGGCTGGAGACGGTGCAGCAGCACCTGGACCACATCAAGGCGACGCTGGCCTCGCTCACCGGCGCGGCGGTCGGGCAGATCGAGCCCGAGCAGCTGGCCGCGGCCGCCGCCGGGGCCGCCGCGGCTGCGGCGGCCGGACCGGTGGACGCGGTGGCGGACACGGCGACGGTCGATTCGGAGGCGGACACCGGGGAGATCCCGCTGCCGGACCTGCGCAGCGCCGCGGCCCCGGCCGACGGCCCGGCCGAGGCTCCCGCCGGTGCGCGGCCCGGCGCGACGGCGCTGCTGCGGCAGCCGGTGGTCGGTGGCGGCGTGGCGGCCAGGGCCACCGGCGTCAGGCCCGCCGACGCCGAGCCCGCCGACGCCGAGCCCGCCGACGTCGAGGCCACCGATGCGGAGCCCGAGGGTGTCGCCGCCCCGGTGGTGACCGGTCCGGTCGTCCCGGCCGCGGTGCCGCCGAAGCCGGCCGCGCCGCCGGCGGTGCCCGTGGACGGTGTGGCGGCGGCCGAGGGCGCCGAGGGCGCGGACGAGACCCGGATCATCCCGAAGATCATCATCGTGGACGACGGCGCCGGTTACGCACCCCCCAACACGGTGTCCTACCGCCGCAAGTAGTCCTCAACCGCCCTCGCCCGCGGTCTGCCGGGTGAGCTTGGCGTCCTGGGCCCTGACCGCCTCCCGCTGGGCGGTCGGGGCCTGTGCGTTGCGGTCGGTCAGCTGCCGTAGGTAGCCGGCCGGCACGGCGAATCAGAGGCCGGCCGGGCCGGATCGGCCGGGAGCCCGCGCGCCGCGGGAGAGACGGATGAGGCCGAGACCCGTGGCGCCCTCCAGGAAAGGGCGCCACGGTTCCCGGCGCTTGGGCGGGCGCCCCCACCCAGGGTCGCCCGGCCTCGCACCTCCGACCCCCATCGGGGGTGCGACAGTGCCGCCACAGCCATCCCCCACGGTTGGGTGCGGCGGGCACATTCACCATGGTGCGCGATCTCCATGGACGGCCAGTGACAGGAGTATGTCCAGTTCGTGGCGGATGGCGGAGCCCGGTCCGGGCCGGCGCCCGAGCGGTTCGCCCACCGGTCGGGCCGGTGTTGCGTCCAGTGGTTCGCCTACGGTCATGTCCCTGACAGAGATGTCCGGGGCCGCCGCTCGGCCCCCGCGCGGCCGGTCGCCCGGGCGGCGCGGCCCCGCCGGGCTCGTACGCCGCGTGGCTGTCCGTGCCGCGGCGTAGGCTGGAGACCCCCGGCCGCTCGGCGTGCCGGGCCGTTCGCGTTGCCCCGGCGGGCCGTTCGCCGCCCGGAGGCAGCACCAGCCACGGCACGAAGAAGAGACCCCAGATGAGTCTGACCGGACTGCTCGATGTCGTCGCGCGGGACGCGGCGCTCGCCGAGGCGATCGAGGCGGCCACCGCCACCGGCGCCGCGGCCGGCGGCCGCCGGCACCTGGACCTGGTCGGACCGCCCGCGGCCCGGCCGTTCGCCGTCGCCGCGCTGGCCCGCGCGCTCGCCGCCCGGGCGGCCGGCGAGCGGGGCCGCCCGGTGCTGGCCGTCACCGCGACCGGGCGGGAGGCCGAGGACCTGGCCGCCTCGCTGCGCTCGCTGCTGCCCGCCGACGCGGTCGCCGAGTACCCCGCCTGGGAGACCCTGCCGCACGAGCGGCTGTCGCCCCGCTCGGACACCGTCGGCCGCCGACTGGCCGTACTGCGCCGGATCGTGCACCCGCGGGCGGACGACCCGGCGGCCGGGCCGGTGCAGGTGATCGTCGCCCCGGTCCGCTCGGTGCTCCAGCCGCAGGTGAAGGGGCTGGCCGAGCTGGAGCCGGTGGCCGTCCGGCGCGGGGAGACCCACGACCTGGAGGAGATCGCCCGCGGGCTCGCCGCGGCCGCCTACGCCCGGGTCGAACTGGTCGAGAAGCGCGGCGAGTTCGCCGTCCGCGGCGGCATCCTGGACGTCTTCCCGCCGACCGAGGAGCACCCGCTGCGGGTGGAGTTCTGGGGCGATGAGGTCGAGGAGATCCGCTACTTCAAGGTCGCCGACCAGCGCTCGCTGGAGATCGCCGAGCACGGGCTGTGGGCGCCGCCCTGCCGGGAGCTGCTGCTGACCGACCAGGTGCGCGCCCGGGCCGCCGAACTGTCGGCCCAGCAGCCCGGGTTGGCCGAGATCCTGGACAAGATCGCGGAGGGCATCGCGGTCGAGGGCATGGAGTCGCTGGCGCCCGTGCTGGTGGACGACATGGAGCTGCTGCTCGACGTGCTGCCGCTCGGCTCGGTCACGGTGGTCTGCGACCCGGAGCGGGTCCGGACCAGGGCGGCCGACCTGGTGGCCACCAGCCAGGAGTTCCTCCAGGCCTCCTGGGTCGCGGCGGCCGCCGGCGGTGACCGGCCGATCGACCTGGAGACCATCGACGTCTCCGCCGCCTCGCTGCGCTCGCTCGCCGAGGTGCGCGAGCACGCCGACCGGATTGGTCTGCCCTGGTGGTCCGTCAGCCCGTTCGCGACCAGCGAGTCGACGCTCGACGGCATCCTGGAGGTCGACGTCAACACGCTGACCCTCGGCATGCACGCCGTCGAGGCCTACCGGGGCGACACCGCCCGGGCGATCGCCGACGCCAAGGAGCGGCTGGCCGCCGACTGGCGGGTCGTCATGGTGACCGAGGGCCACGGCCCGGCCTCCCGGCTGGCCGAGGTGCTCGGCAACGAGGGCATCCCGGCCCGGCTGGTCGCCGACCTCGCCGAGGCGCCCACCCGGGACGTCGTGTACGTCTCCTGCGGGTCCATCGAGCACGGCTTCGTCGACGAGCGGCTCAAGCTCACCGTCATCACCGAGACCGACCTGTCCGGCCAGCGGTCCTCCACCAAGGACATGCGCCGGATGCCGTCCCGGCGCCGCAACGCGATCGACCCGCTGGCCCTGGCGGCCGGCGACTACGTGGTGCACGAGGCGCACGGCGTCGGCCGGTACGTCGAGATGGTGCAGCGCACCGTCCAGGGCGCCACCCGCGAGTACCTGGTGCTGGAGTACGCCCCCGCCAAGCGCGGCCACCCCGGCGACCGGCTGTTCGTGCCGACCGACCAGCTGGACCAGGTCACCAAGTACGTCGGTGGCGAGGCCCCGACGCTGCACCGGCTCGGCGGCGCGGACTGGGCCAAGACCAAGCAGCGGGCCAAGAAGGCGGTCAGGGAGATCGCCGCGGACCTGATCAAGCTGTACTCGGCCCGGATGGCCGCCCCCGGCCACACCTTCGGCCCCGACACCCCGTGGCAGCGCGAGCTGGAGGACGCCTTCCCGTACGCGGAGACGCCGGACCAGCTGACCACCATCGCCGAGGTCAAGTCGGACATGGAGAAGTCCGTCCCGATGGACCGGCTGATCTGTGGCGACGTCGGCTACGGCAAGACCGAGATCGCGGTGCGGGCCGCGTTCAAGGCGGTGCAGGACGGCAAGCAGGTCGCCGTGCTGGTGCCGACCACCCTGCTGGTGCAGCAGCACTTCTCCACCTTCGCCGAGCGCTATGCCAACTTCCCGGTCACCGTGAAGGCGCTGTCCCGCTTCCAGACCGACAGCGAGGCCAAGGCCGTCCTGGAGGGGCTGTTCGAGGGCTCGGTGGACGTCGTCATCGGCACCCACCGGCTGTTCTCCTCGGAGACCAGGTTCAAGGACCTCGGCCTGGTCATCGTCGACGAGGAGCAGCGCTTCGGCGTCGAGCACAAGGAGCAGTTGAAGAAGCTGCGCGCCAACGTGGACGTGCTCACGATGTCCGCGACGCCGATCCCGCGCACCCTGGAGATGGCCGTCACCGGCATCCGCGAGATGTCCACCATCACCACCCCGCCGGAGGAGCGGCACCCGGTGCTGACCTTCGTCGGGCCGTACGACGAGAAGCAGATCTCGGCCGCGATCCGGCGTGAACTCCTGCGCGAGGGCCAGGTGTTCTACATCCACAACCGGGTCGAGTCGATCGACAAGGCGGCCGCCCGGCTCAAGGACCTCGTCCCCGAGGCGCGGATCGCCACCGCGCACGGGCAGATGGGGGAGACCCAGCTGGAGAAGGTCGTTGTCGACTTCTGGGAGAAGGAGTTCGACGTCCTGGTGTCGACCACGATCGTGGAGTCCGGCATCGACATCTCCAACGCCAACACCCTGATCGTCGAGCGCGGCGACACCTTCGGCCTCTCCCAGCTCCACCAGCTGCGCGGCCGGGTCGGGCGCGGGCGCGAGCGCGGCTACGCGTACATGCTGTACCCGCCGGAGAAGCCGCTCACCGAGACGGCCCACGAGCGGCTGGCCACCATCGCCCAGCACACCGAGATGGGCGCCGGTATGTACGTCGCCATGAAGGACCTGGAGATCCGCGGCGCCGGCAACCTGCTCGGCGGCGAGCAGTCCGGGCACATCGCGGGCGTCGGCTTCGACCTCTACATGCGGATGGTCGGCGAGGCGGTGGCCGAGTTCCGCGAGTCGCTGGCGAACGGCGGCGAGCCGGAGGAGGAGCCGCTGGAGGTGAAGATCGAGCTGCCGGTCGACGCCCACGTGCCGCACGACTACGCCCCCGGTGAGCGGCTGCGGCTGCAGGCCTACCGCTCGATCGCGGCGGTCAACTCGGAGGCGGACATCCAGCAGGTCCGGGACGAGCTGGCGGACCGCTACGGGAAGCTGCCCGAGCCGGTCGAGAACCTGCTGATGGTCGCCGGCCTGCGGCTGTACGCCCGCCGTTGCGGGATCTCGGACATCACCCTCCAGGGCTCCAACGTCCGCTTCGGCCCGGTGGAGCTGCGGGAGTCCCAGCAGTTGCGGCTGAACCGGCTCTACCCGCGCAGCCAGGTCAAGGCGGCGGCCCGGCAGCTGCTGGTGCCCCGGCCGAGCACCGGCCGGATCGGCGGCAAGCCGCTGGTCGGGCGCGAACTGCTCGGTTGGTGCACCGAGTTCCTGTCGGCGATGTTCGACGACCTGGCGGGGACGAAGAAGTAGCCCCCGGCGGTCCACAGCGGTCCCCGGCGGTCCACAGCGGTTCACGGCGGTCCCGGGCCCGGCCCGGGGCCGCCGTTCGGCCGTCGGGCACCGGCCGGGGCCCGGGGCGCCCGCGGCGGGTAGGTTCGAGGTGTGACGACTAATGGTGTGCCGACGGACGCCCCGGGCGCGAAGCTGATCCTGCTGACCACCACCCACCGGGTGGCCCCCGGGCTGCTGGCGTGGCCGGCCTGGGAGGCGCTGCGGTCGGCCGGGCGGGTGCTGGTGGCGGACGAGGGGCATCCGCAGGTGGCGGCGGTGCGGCAGGCCGGGGTGGCGGTGGAGGTGGTGCCGGCCGGGTCGGCGCCGGCGCTGGCGCGGCTGCTGACCGGGCAGCCGACCGGGGCGGGGCCGACGGTGTGGCTGGGCGGCCCGGACGGGGACCCGGGGCTGACGGACGCGCTGGCCCGGCTCGCGGTGGAGCACGCCGGGGAGGTGCCGGAGATCGAGGTGCTGCCCGGCTCGTACGACCTGCCGGGTGCGCGGCTGCTGGACCTCGCCTCGGTGATGGACCGGCTGCGCTCGCCCGGCGGCTGCCCGTGGGACGCCGAGCAGACCCACGAGAGCCTGGTGAAGTACCTGGTCGAGGAGGCCTACGAGCTGGTCGAGGCGATCGAGGAGGGGGACCGGGACGCGCTGCGCGAGGAGCTGGGCGACGTCCTGCTGCAGGTGTTCTTCCACGCCCGGATCGCCGAGGAGCACCCGACCGGGCCGTTCACCGTTGACGACGTGGCCGGGGACATCGTGGACAAGCTGGTGTACCGGCACCCGCACGTGTTCGGGGACGTCGAGGCGGAGGGCGCCGCCGAGGTGGAGGCGAACTGGGAGCAGTTGAAGGCGGCCGAGAAGGCGGACCGGGAGTCCGTCCTGGACGGCGTCCCGGCCGGGCTGCCGGCGCTGGCGTACGCGGCGAAGCTGGTGTCCCGGGTGCGCCGGGCGGGCTTCGCACAGGTGCCGGACGAGCCGTACGAGCTGCCGGCGGAGCTGACCGCGGAGTCGGTGGGCCGACTGCTGCTGGCGGTGGTGCAGCGGGCGCACGACGCCGGGGTGGACGTGGACGCGGCGCTGCGCTCGGCCGCGCGCGGCTACCGGGAGGCGGTGCGCGCGGCCGAGGGGCTCAAGCCGGAGTAGTGGGGGCGGCTCAGGCCGCCGTGGCGGTGCGCTCCGAGGCGGACCGCTGCGGCGGGACGAGCTCGCCGATCGCCTCGCCGATCAGGACGACCAGCTCGGCGAGGCGCTCCAGGTCGAGGTGGGCGGGCAGGTCGGCGAGGGAGACGATCCGCTCGCCCTTCGGGCCCGCCACGCAGAAGAGGTCGATCGGACCGAAGTGCTTCTCGGCGGTGTCGACCAGGGCGGCGACGTCGCTGGGCCGGCGGACGTCGCCGGAGACGCCGACCACGGGGCAGCCCGGCCGGTCGAGTTCGGCGGCGAGGTCCTCGGCGACGCCGACGTGGGTGTCGGCGATCAGCATCCCGGCGGCATCGGCCGCGGCGAACCGGCGGGCGAGGTCGGCCCCCGAACCGCCCGCGAGTACCGCGATGACGACGACTGCTCCGCTGACCGTCATTGGTCCAGCTCCTCCCTGCGGGCGGCACCGCACCGGCGCCCGCGCGTACTTCGGAGGATCGTAGGCACGTCCTGACCCTCCGCAACAGGGATTACCCCGCAGGTGACCAGGCTCACGCCTGCCGCCCGGCCAAGAGCTGGCCAAGGCCTGTCCACCCGGCGTCCACGAGCCGTCCACGGAGTGTCGGCGCCCCGCTCACGCGCCGGTCACGGACGGTTCGCGCCGCGGTGACCTCCGGCCGGTCGCGGGGGCACGTCCGCCGGTGGTCCGGGCCCGTCCGGTCCAGCGGTTACGGTCGACCCATGCCAGCTCAGCCCGAGGGCGCCCAGCCCGCCGCCCAGCCCGACCCGCAGCTCTTCACCTGGGAGTTCGCCGCCGACCCGTACCCCGCCTACGCCTGGCTGCGCGAGCACGCGCCGGTGCACCGCACCAAGCTGCCGAGCGGGGTGGAGGCCTGGCTGGTGACGCGCTACGCGGACGCCCGGCAGGCGCTCGCGGACAGCCGGCTGTCGAAGAACCCGGCGCACCACAGCGAGCAGGCGCACCGCACCGGCCGGGTGGGCATCCCGGGGGAGCGGCAGGCGGACCTGATGACCCACCTGCTGAACATCGACCCGCCGGACCACACCCGGCTGCGCCGCCTGGTGGCGAAGGCGTTCACCCCGCGCCGGGTGGCCGAGTTCGAGCCGCGGGTCCAGCAGCTGACCGACCGGCTGATCGACGGCTTCGCGCAGCGCGGTTCGGCGGACCTGATCCACGAGTTCGCGTTCCCGCTCCCCATCTACGCGATCTGCGACATGCTGGGCGTGCCGGCCGAGGACCAGGACGACTTCCGCGACTGGGCCGGAATGATGCTGCGCCACACCAAGCCGGGCCAGGCGGGCGGCCAACGCGGTGGTGTGGGGCGGGCGGTGAAGCGGATGCGGGCGTACCTGCTGGAGCTGATCCACCGCAAGCGGGCGGACCTCGGGGACGACCTGATCTCCGGCCTGATCCGGGCGAGCGACCACGGCGAGCACCTGACCGAGAACGAGGCCGCCGCGATGGCCTTCATCCTCCTCTTCGCCGGGTTCGAGACGACGGTGAACCTGATCGGCAACGGCACGTACGCGCTGCTGCGCAATCCCGGCCAGCGGGCCCTGCTGCAGGAGTCGGTGGCCCGCGGCGAGACCGCGCTGCTGGAGACCGGGATCGAGGAACTCCTGCGCTACGACGGGCCGGTGGAGCTGGCGACCTGGCGGTTCGCGACCCGTCCGCTGACCATCGGCGGGGTGGAGATCCCGGTCGGGGATCCGGTGCTGGTGGTGCTGGCGGCGGCGGACCGCGATCCGGCCAGGTTCTCGGACGAGAACACCCTCGACCTGGCCCGGAGCGACAACCCCCACCTGGGGTTCGGGCACGGCATCCACTACTGCATCGGCGCCCCGCTGGCCCGGCTGGAGGGGCGGTCCGCGCTGGCCACACTGCTTTCCCGGCTGCCCGATCTGCGACTGGCCGAAAGCCCGGAGAATCTGCGCTGGCGGGGTGGCCTGATCATGCGTGGATTGCGCGAACTTCCGGTCGAATTCAGTCCGGAGCTCAGGTCGCCGCACGGCCTTCCTGAGCCGGCGACACGCTGACGAGGCATCCGGAACCGGCCACCAACGGCGGTATGAACGCCCATCAAACCGGACAAAGACCCGCCGTTGGTAGGCGATCGAACACGGGCCGTAATTCTGGTGTGATGTCGGTGATATGAGCTTGTGATTCGTCTGAGGATCTGTCTAGTCTCCGTGGAGTTCGCAGCTGCGGACCTCGTGCGCGGGACGCCGAATCCTGCCCGCCGCGTCACGGGAAACCGACCAGAACCCTGGGCAGGGGCGGGGGAACCAGGTTTGTTGCCGTTCCTCCACGGCTCGGGGTGAAGCCGCCCGCGCGGAATCGATTCCGCAGACGGCGGCCGGGCCACCTCCCGGTCCGAACCCGACAGCTCACCTCGCAGGCGTGCGGAGAGGGACCTTCATGCTGTTCGTTGGAACTGGCCGTCATCGTCGTCGCACCCAGGCCGAGAAGGCCATCGCCGTCGCAGGTGTGGCCGGCGTCGGACTCGCACTGCCGCTCCTCACCGCCACCGGTGCCTCCGCCGCCCCGGCCTCCGTCTGGGACTCCGTCGCCCAGTGCGAGAGCGGCGGCAACTGGAGCATCAACACCGGCAACGGCTTCTCCGGCGGCCTCCAGTTCACCCCCAGCACCTGGAAGGCGTACGGCGGCACCGCGTACGCGGCGCAGGCCAACCAGGCCAGCAAGGCGCAGCAGATCGCGGTCGCCGAGAAGGTCCTCGCCTCGCAGGGCCCCGGCGCCTGGCCGGTCTGCTCCAAGAAGGCCGGCCTGAGCAAGGGCGGCGCCCCGGCCGAGGTGGACACCTCCTCGGACGTCAAGCCGCAGAAGCAGCAGGCCCAGCAGCAGGCGCCCAAGCAGCAGGCCCCCAAGGCCGCCGCGAAGCCCGCCCAGTCGAAGCCGGTCCAGCAGTACGCGCCGAAGCACGCCGCGCCGAAGCAGGCCGAGAAGCCCGCCGACCCGTCGGCGCAGCAGTACGCCCCCAAGCACGCCGCCCCGCGGGCCGCCCAGGCCCCGGCCGCCACGACCGGCCACGACTACACCGTCCGGGACGGCGACACCCTGTCGGGCATCGCCACCGCCCAGGGCGTGTCCGGTGGCTGGCAGGCGCTGTACGACGGCAACCGCGGCACGGTCGGCGGCAACCCGGACCTGATCGTGCCCGGCCAGGTCCTGCACCTGGGCTGAGCCGGACCGCTTCCACGGCGGACGACACGCTGGACAGGTAGGGGGCCGCGCCCGGCGGCCCCCTACGTCCGTGTCCGCCCGCCCCGGTGGGACGCGCCGGGACGAGCAGGTGAACTACCGGTGGGTAGCCGGGCCACACGGTGAGACGCAGCCCAGGCCGACGTGGCCCCGGGAGCCCGGGCGGTTAGGCTCTGGTCGTAACGACTCCGCAATCGTCCGGCCGACGGCACCACCCGCAGCCGGACCCTGCTTCCGCAAGGAGATGCTTCGTGCCGTCCATCGATGTCGTCGTAGCCCGTGAAATCCTCGACTCCCGCGGCAACCCCACGGTCGAGGTCGAGGTCGGCCTCGACGACGGCAGCACGGGTCGTGCCGCTGTTCCGTCGGGTGCCTCGACCGGCGCCTTCGAGGCGCTCGAACTGCGCGACGGCGACAAGAACCGCTACTTCGGCAAGGGCGTGGAGAAGGCCGTCCTGGCCGTCATCGAGCAGATCGGCCCCGAGCTGGTCGGCTACGACGCCACCGAGCAGCGCCTGATCGACCAGGCCATGCTCGACCTGGACGCCACCCCGGACAAGTCCTCGCTCGGCGCCAACGCCATCCTGGGCGTCTCGCTGGCCGTCGCGCACGCCGCCTCCGAGGCCAGCGACCTGCCGCTGTTCCGCTACCTGGGCGGCCCGAACGCGCACGTCCTGCCGGTCCCGATGATGAACATCCTCAACGGCGGCTCGCACGCGGACTCCAACGTCGACATCCAGGAGTTCATGATCGCCCCGATCGGCGCGGAGTCCTTCTCCGAGGCCGTCCGCTGGGGCGTCGAGGTCTACCACACCCTCAAGGGCGTGCTGAAGGAGCGCGGCCTGTCCACCGGCCTCGGCGACGAGGGCGGCTTCGCGCCGAACCTGGACAGCAACCGCGAGGCCCTGGACCTCATCACCGAGGCCATCCAGAAGGCCGGCTACGTGCCCGGCCGCGACATCGCGCTCGCCCTGGACGTCGCCGCCTCCGAGTTCTACGAGGACGGCGCCTACCAGTTCGAGGGCAAGGCGCTGACCTCCGCCGAGCTCATCGAGTACTACGCCGAGCTGGTCGCCTCCTACCCGCTGGTCTCCATCGAGGACCCGCTGGACGAGTCGGACTGGGACGGCTGGAAGGCCATGACCGTCAAGCTGGGCGACAAGGTCCAGCTGGTCGGCGACGACCTGTTCGTCACCAACCCGGCCCGCCTGGCCAAGGGCATCGAGACCGGCACCGCCAACGCGCTGCTGGTGAAGGTGAACCAGATCGGCTCGCTGACCGAGACCCTGGACGCCGTCGAGCTGGCCCAGCGCAACGGCTACCGCTGCATGATGTCGCACCGCTCCGGCGAGACCGAGGACGTCACCATCGCCGACCTGGCCGTCGCCACCAACTGCGGCCAGATCAAGACCGGTGCCCCGGCCCGCTCCGAGCGCGTCGCCAAGTACAACCAGCTGCTGCGCATCGAGGAGATCCTCGACGACGCCGCCGAGTACGCCGGCCGCGGCGCCTTCCCGCGGTTCAAGCACGAGGGCTGAGCACGCCCGGGCCGGGCGACGTCCGGCCCGGCCGCCGGGGGCCCGAGGCCCCCGGTAGCGCACGCCTGACCGGTGCCCCGCCGCTCACCCCGTAGGGTGGACGGCGGGGCACCGTCGCGACCAGGAGGGGATACGGGAGATGGCTGGCTGGAGGATCCCGGGCTTGGCGGCCCGGCCTCGGTTCACGAGCCGGGCGACCGTCCTGGTCCTGGTGCTCTGCTCGCTGGTGGCGATCCTGGCCTACCCGACGCGGCAGTTCATCTCCCAGCGCGCCGAGATCTCCGCCCAGCGGGCGAAGGCCGACCACGCGCGCCAGCAGGTCGACCAGCTGCGCCGGGACAAGGCACGCTGGCAGGACCCGGAGTACGTCAAGGCGCAGGCCCGCGCCCGGCTGCACTACGCGGTGCCGGGGGAGACCCCGTACATCGCGGTGGACCCGGCCGGTCCAGCCGCCCAGCCCTCCGCCCCGGCCGGTTCGGCCGCTCCCGCCGCCGACGCGGCCGCCGGCCCGGCGAAGGCCGCCAAGCCCTGGTACACCAGCATCTGGGACTCGGTGGACGCCGCCGACACCGTCGCGCTGGCTCCCGCCGCACCCCGTCCGCTCCCCCCGTCCTCCGTTGGAGACCCCACCCCCCATGACCACTGAGAACCACCCCGCCGTCTCCGACGCCGACGTCGCGGCCATCGCCGCCCAGCTCGGCCGGGTGCCGCGCGGCCTGCGCGGCGTGGCGCACCGCTGCCCCTGCGGCAACCCCGACGTCGTGGAGACGGCCCCCCGGCTGCCGGACGGCACGCCGTTCCCGACGCTGTACTACCTGACCTGCCCCAAGGCCGCCTCGCTGATCGGCACCCTGGAGGCGGAGGGTGTGATGAAGGATCAGACGGCCCGGCTCGCCGAGGACCCGGAGCTGGCCGCCGCCTACCAGAAGGCGCACGAGGACTACATCGCCCGGCGTGACGCGATCGAGGTGCTGGAGGGCTTCCCGAGCGCCGGCGGCATGCCGGACCGGGTGAAGTGCCTGCACGTGCTGGTCGGCCACTCGCTGGCGGCCGGAGAGGGCGTCAACCCGCTCGGCGACGAGGCGATCGGCATGCTGGAGGACTGGTGGGCCAAGGGCCCGTGCGTCTCCCCGGCCGAGGTCCAGGCCGCCGGTGAGCGGGTCGCCCGCAACCGCGCCAAGGACCAGGACCACGAGGCCGTGATCGCGGCCAAGCAGCAGAAGGCCGCCGAGCGGGCGGCGAAGAAGCGCGCCGCCGAGGAGACCACGGCGGGTCAGGAAGCCGCGGCGGCGCAGGACGCGGCGGCGGAGCAGGAGTCCGAGTGAGCACGACCCGGGTGGCCGCGATCGACTGCGGCACCAACTCGATCCGGCTGCTGGTCGCCGACCTGGACCCGGAGACGGGCGAGATCACCGACCTCGACCGCCGCATGATCATCAACCGGCTGGGCCAGGGCGTCGACCGCACCGGCCGGCTGCACCCGGACGCGCTGGAGCGCACCTTCGCCGCCTGCCGGGAGTACCGGGAGGTCATCGCGGGCTTCGGCGTCGGCCCGGAGCGCACCCGCTTCGTCGCCACCAGCGCCTCCCGGGACGCCGAGAACAGCGACGAGTACGTCAAGGGCGTGCGCGACATCCTGGGCGTCGAGCCCGAGGTGGTGAGCGGCGAGGAGGAGGCGCACCTGTCCTTCGTCGGTGCCACCAAGGAGCTGGCCGGCGGGCAGTTCCCCGCCCCCTACCTGGTCTTCGACCTGGGCGGCGGCTCCACCGAGTTCGTGCTCGGCGGGGCGGAGGTCCAGGCGGCGCGCTCGGTGGACATCGGCTGCGTGCGGCTGACCGAGCGGCACTTCGGCGGCGCCGAACTGCCCTCCGAGGAGCAGATCGCCGAGGCCCGGGCGCACGTGCGGGCCGAGCTGGACAAGGCCGAGGAGGTCGTCCCGCTGACCGGTGCGGCCACCCTGGTGGGCCTGGCCGGGACGGTCACCACGGTGTCCGCGATCGCCCAGGACCTGCCCGCGTACCAGTCGGAGCGGATCCACCACTCCCGGATCAGCCGCGAGCGGGTCGCCGAGATCGCCCGCGAGCTGCTGGCCGCCACCCACGCCGAGCGCGCGGCCATCCCGTCGATGCACCCGGGCCGGGTGGACGTGATCGCGGCGGGCGCGCTGGAACTGCTGGAGATCATGGACCGCACCGGCGCCGCCGAGGTGGTCGTGAGCGAGCACGACATCCTGGACGGCATCGCCTGGAGTACGGCCTCCTGACCACCCTCAGGCCTTACCCCACCGGCCCCGACGCCCCTTTCGGGGTGCCGGGGCCGGGGCACGCCCGGGTGCGTGCGAGAACCTTCGTGAATTTCTTCACATGGCGATCCAGCCTTTCGTCGCACCCCGTGGCCCGCTACGCCCGAATTGTGAGACCGAAGGCCCTCCGGTCGAACGGCCCCTTGGATCGCAGGTCAGGGCTCGTCCGAGGTTTGAAAATCGAAATCACGAGCGGGAACCCGGGCGCTGTACGGATCGTTGCTGCTCAGCCGGGTAGTGCTCCGGCGCACGTTCGCGGGGGGCTGTCGAGGGTCGTGAGCCGGTGCGCCGGGCCGGTTTTTGTGGGCGCGGAGTGTAGCACGGGGTGTCCATGAGCTTGTGACCGGGCTCACGAAGGCTGCTCCGGACGGTGCTGGATACTTTCGGATATGAGCACCACGGAGCGTCCTCGCATCCTCATTGTCGGCGGTGGTTACGTCGGCCTGTATGCCGCGATGCGCATCCTCAAGAAGATGCGTTACGGCGAAGCGACCGTCACGGTCGTCGACCCGCGGTCGTACATGACGTACCTGCCCTTCCTCCCCGAGGCGGCCGGCGGCAACGTCGCGCCCCGCAACCTCGTCGCGCCGCTGCGCAAGACCCTCAAGCAGGCGGAGGTGCTGACCGGGTCCGTCACCGGCATCGACCACGCCCGCAAGGTCGCGACCATCCAGCCGGCGGCCGGCGACAGCTACGAGCTGCCCTTCGAGTACCTGGTCGTCGCGACCGGCTCGGTCTCCCGCACCTTCCCGATCCCGGGTCTGGCGGAGAACGGCATCGGCATGAAGACGGTCGAGGAGGCCATCGGCCTCCGCAACCACGTCATGGCCCAGCTCGACAAGGCCGAGTCCACCTCGGACGAGGAGGTCCGCCGCAAGGCCCTGACCTTCGTCGTCATCGGCGGCGGCTTCGCCGGCATCGAGACGGTCGCCGAGGTCGAGGACATGGCCCGCGACGCGGCGAAGCTGTACAAGACCGTCAGCCGCGACGACATGCGCTTCGTCGTGGTCGAGGCGGCCAACCGCATCCTCCCCGAGATGGGCCCGGACCTCGGTCTGTGGACCAAGGAGAAGCTCGAGGAGCGTGACATCGAGGTCTACATCGAGACCTCGATGGACTCCTGCGTCGACGGCCACGTCGTGCTGAAGAACGGCCTGGAGATGGACGCCGCCACCATCGTGTGGACGGCCGGCGTGAAGCCGAACCCGGTGCTGGCCAACTTCGGCCTGCCGCTGGGCCCGCGCGGCCACGTCGACACGGCGCCGACCCTCCAGGTCCAGGGCTTCGACTACGTCTGGTCCGCCGGCGACAACGCCCAGGTCCCGGACCTCGCCGCCGGCGAGGGCGCCTGGTGCCCGCCGAACGCCCAGCACGCCTGCCGCCAGGCCGTCGTCCTCGGTGACAACGTGATCTCCGGCATGCGGGGCTTCCCGCAGAAGGAGTACAAGCACAAGAACCTGGGTGCGGTCGCCGGTCTCGGCCTGCACAAGGGCGTGGCGATCCTCTTCGGCAAGTACAAGCTCAAGGGCCGTCCGGCCTGGTGGTTCCACCGCCTGTACCACGGCGCGATGGTCCCGACCTTCAACCGCAAGGTCCGCGTCTTCACCGACTGGACCCTCGCGATGTTCCTCAAGCGCGAAGCGGTCGGCCTCTCCCAGATGGAGAACCCGCAGCTTCCGATCCAGGAGGTCACGCCGCCCACCAAGCCCGTCGAGGCCGCCAAGCCGGCCGTCGACAAGGAGCTCGCCAGCAAGTAAGCGACTGGACCCCGGTGTGGGAGCGCCGGGGTATGAGTCGGAGGCCCTCCGCCCGGCAGTGTCGCCGGACCACGACCTCCGTGGTGCTCAGCCGGCCGTGCGACCGGGCGGAGTACAGCAGTAGTGGAGCCCCTGCCGAGAACCCTCCGGCAGGGGCTCTTGCTGTGCCCCGCGGCGGCTTCTGCTGTGCGCAGGAGCGGGCCCGGGGGGGGGGGGGGGGGGGGGGGGGGGGGGGGGGGGGGGGGGGGGGGGGGGGGGGGGGGGGGGGGGGGGGGGGGGGGGGGGGGGGGGGGGGG
>NZ_JBVHYH010000059.1:0-60634 GCF_055569135.1 Kitasatospora sp. NPDC029367 | reverse complement strand
GGTTGGAGGGGAAGAAGGGGAGGGGGAGAGGAAAGCCCCCCCCCCCCCCCCCCCCCCCCCCCCCCCCCCCCCCCCCCCCCCCCCCCCCCCCCCCCCCCCCCCGCTCCGCCGTATCCCCATCCCCTCCCGCAACGGACCGCACCATGATCGATCTCTCCTTCTCCCCCGCCGAGACCGGCGGCGCCGACCGGGGCCCGAACGCCACCATGGACTTCGCGACCGCCGACCTCTACGACCTCACCTACGAGGCCTTCCGGGGCCCGTACACCTTCCGCCTGGACGGCGCCGACTTCAGCGGCACCGGTCCGGTCCTGGACATCGCGCTCGGGCTCTTCGGCGCGGCCCGGGAGCTGGCCGACGCCAAGCGCGCCCGCTACTCCGCCGCCGGGGGCGCGGGCGAGTACCGCTTCGAACGGCGGGGCGACACCGTCCGCATCCGTCAGGAGCGCGGCGGAACGGGCACCGTGGCGTACGCCGAACTCGCCGAGGCCGCACGGGCGTTCCTGGCCGAGGTGGTGCGACAGCTCTGCGCCAGGTTCCCGGACCTGCGCCGCAACCCGGAGATCCGCCGCCTGCGCACCGCCGCGGAGGCCGGCCCCGCCTGACCACAGCTCCTGGCGGGTGGATGCCTACGCGTGGGAGTGGTCGTGCTCCTGCTGGAGCTCGTACTCGTCCCAGGCGGGAAACGGGTCCTCGAACGCCGTCCAGACGTGCGGCCCGACCGCGTGCTCGGCGTCGTCCAGCAGGCAGTGGGTGAGCGCGGTGCGCAGCTCGTCCGCCCGCAGCCCGGTGCCGATGAAGACCAGCTCCTGGCCGTTCCGCACCTGCTCGTCGCCGAGGCCCGTCAGCGCCGTGGCGTCGGTGAGACCGGCCAGGTCCGTCGGCAGGGTCGTGGTCGGGCGCATGCCGGAGGGTTCGAAGCGGGCGACCGAACCGGCCTGGGACCACAGGCCGGTGACGGCCGGGCGGGCGGCCAGCCAGAAGAAGCCCTTCGAGCGGAGTACGGTGCCGAACTCCCCCGCGTCGAGGCGCTCGCTCACCAACTCCCAGAGCCGGCCGGGGTGGAAGGCCCGTTCGGCGCGGAAGACCAGGCTGGTGATGCCGTACTCCTCGGTCTCCGGCACGTGGTCGCCGTTGAGCTCGGCCACCCAGCCGGGAGCCTCCTGGGCCTTGGTCAGGTCGAAGAGGCCGGTGCCCAGGAGTTCGGCGGGCGGAACTCGCCCGCCGGTCGCGCGGACGATCCGGGCGGCGGGGTTGAGCCGGCCGAGCGTGGCGGCGAGCCGGTCGGCCTCCTCGGCCGTGACCAGGTCGGTCTTGTTCAGGACCAGGACGTCGGCGAACTCGACCTGGTCCATCAGCAGGTCGCTGACGGTGCGTTCGTCGTCCTCGTACTGGTCGAGGCCGCGTGCGGTCAGCTCGTCGCCGCCGCGCAGTTCGGGCAGGAAGTTCGCGGCGTCCACGACGGTGACCATGGTGTCCAGGCGGGCCACGTCGCCCAGGGTGGCGCCGTCGTCGCGGGCGAAGGCGAAGGTGGCCGCGACGGGCATCGGCTCGGAGATGCCGCTGGACTCGATCAGCAGGTAGTCGAAGCGCCCGGCCCGGGCGAGCCGGTCGACCTCCTCCAACAGGTCGTCGCGCAGGGTGCAGCAGATGCAGCCGTTGGTCATCTCGACCAGGCGTTCCTCGGTCCGAGAGAGGGCACCGCCGCCCTCGCGGACCAGGGCTGCGTCGATGTTGATCTCGCTCATGTCGTTGACGATGACCGCGACCCGCAGGCCCTCGCGGTTGTTCAGCAGGTGGTTGAGCAAGGTGGTCTTGCCCGCGCCGAGGAACCCGGACAGCACGGTGACCGGAAGCCGGCCGCTCACCGGCCCGCCCTCGCTGCGGCCGGGGCGCCGGAGACGTACGGCAGCAGCGCCATCTCGCGGGCGTTCTTGATGGCCCGCGCCATCGCCTTCTGCTGCTGGACGGTGAGCCGGGTGACCCTGCGGCTCCGGATCTTGCCGCGGTCGGAGATGAACTTCCGCAGGAGGTTGGTGTCCTTGTAGTCGATGTACGTGATGCGGGCCTCGTGCAGAGGGTTGGGGCGGGCCTTGCGGTCCCGGCGGGCGGGGGCGATCTTGGTCACGACTTCCCTGTTTCTGGTGAGATCTGGTGAGAGGTGCGTACGTCGGGCGACGGGGGACCGCGCGGTTCCTCGAAGGCGTCGGACAGGGCCGCCTTCTGGTCCGCGGTGGTAAGTCGACACTAGCAGTTAATGAAAACGAAAACCATTTCGCTACTGGGTCCAGTCCTGGTCGGGGCGGGCAAGGGCGTGCCAGGCGTGGTAGCCGCCGAGGAGGTCGGAGCGAGGATTCAGCGCGCCGGCCTCCGGCTGGGGTCCCGGCAAGAGCCGACTTCTCCCTGGTCGCCCGCTTCCCGGCCCGGCCGGGCACCCGTGTGTTCCGCTGGTCTACTCCCTCAGCGCGGCAGAGCCGGAGTAGGCGTACCCGACGAGCCGGGCCAGGGCGCCCGGCGGCAGTGGCCGGTCAGGCAGTGCCTCGCGGCGGCGTGTTGCCACGGAGGATGATCCTGGCCGCGGAGGTGCCCAGGCCAGTCGGCCCGCCCAGGACCGGTTGTGTCCCGGCGGCCGGGGTGGCGCGCTGGGCCTGGTAACGCTGCTCGGTCGACGGGTCCACGGGCTCGTCGCCGAACAGGCTGCTCAGCTGTGCGGACACGGCCGGCTGCACGGGGACGCGGCTACCGAGGCGGCGTTCGTGGTAGCGCTCCATGATCGGCACGTACAGCAGGCCGGCGCGGCCGTAGTGCACCAGACTGTCGTGCGCCCCGCTCGCCACCAGGTCGTCGATCAGGTCGAGGTAGATCGAGTGGTAGGCCCTCTGCCGCCGGGCCGCCAACTGCTGGTTGGCGGTGGGCTGGTGGATATCAAGGCGATAGACGTCCAGGGCGGACTTGGCCAGGTCCATGGAGATGGCGTCGGCGATGGAACTGTCCATCAGCCAGCTGAACGAGGCGGGGCCGGTGTCACAGATGCGGGCCAGCCCGATACTGCAGCCGTAGTTGTTGGCGGAGTTCATCCGGTAGACGCTGGCGTCCCATGCCGACGGGGAGTCGTTGAGCTGGGCGTGCAGGCCGACCTGCCCGTTGGTGGGGGCGTGGTCGAGTTTCTCGACGTACTGGAAGAAGTACTCCCGGACCAGGGCGAGCAGCGCGTGCACCGCGTCGTGCCCCCAGCCCTGCTCGTCCATGGCGGTGACGACGTCGGCGGCCGAACGGCCGTACATGCGGAAGTCGCCGCGCACCAGGTCCAACGGCGGGATGCAGATGTCGTCGCAGATCGTGCTCAGGGCGACGTAGTGCAGGACGGCCGGCTGGCTCGCGTACCGTTCGCCGCACCAGGTGGCCATCCACTGAAGGGTGTCCCGGCAGGCGTAGGCCACCACCTCCGCGGCCGTGGTGTCGCCCTTCTTCGCCCAGTCGGAATAGTCGATCCTCGTTCCTTCCCCGGCGTCGACCCTGGCCACGACCGCGCGGAGGAGAGGCCAGAGGTTCGCCTCGTGGGACTTCGAGGTACCCGCCTCGTAGCCGCCACCTCCCATGAGGAGAAACAGGTCCGCAGTGTCCTTGTTGTACCGGGACCGGGCCGAACGGGGGACCGATGGCGCTGGAGTGGTCCTGGGGTAGTGCAGAAACGTGCACGCCACGGTCTCGCGGCAGGCCGGGCCGCACCACATCAGGTGCGCCGAATCGAGCAACTCCGCTGTGGTGCGGGACCGGGCCAGCCCACGCAACGCCTCCGTCGCCGACTGCCGGTAGTGCAGGAGGTCCACGCACACCGGAGCGCGACCGCTGCCCACCGGCCCCACGACAGGCGCCGGCAACGGTCGCACCGTCCGGGTGCCCACAACGGTGGCGAACTCCGAGGCCGGAGGTACCCCTTCCCAGAGTGCACCGACCCTGCCGGCCGAAAACCTCATCCGCTGATCGAGCATGCCCATGTTCGTCACCGGACCGGTCTATCGCCCGGGCTGCGCACACGGGGTGATCGAGTACTTTCCTCACTCGAACGAGCTAGTGTGATGCGCCATAAACCGCCCGCCGGATCGCACAGCGGAGTTGATCGCTGCGACGATGCCCAACACGGTGGGCAACGCCCCATGCGGGCCAGCGAGTCCGTCGGCCCGGGCGGCGTCGTCCGGCGCGGTCCGCAGGTGGCCGAGGTTTTCGCGCTCGCCGACGCGTCGGGCGCCGTGGGTGGCGGCGGTGAGGTGGTCCAGGGCGTCAAGGTCGGGCACCGGCGGGCGGCGCTCACCAGGCCCAGGAACAGACCATCTGATCTGGAAGTCAGCTGCTGAGGTCGAACACGCCCCACGTGGTGAACGGCTCGGTCTGGACGTAAATCCTGCTTCCTCGGCTGACGACCCGTCGGCGGCTGGAGGCTGGGCCATCGGGCAGGGAGAGCCGGCCGACGTCGGTTGGCTCGACAGATGTCTCGGTGAGCTCTCCGTAGGCGAGTCGGTCCCGCTCCTCGCGGTAGCCGCCGTAGAAGGCCACTCGCTCGCCGTGGATGGCTACCGCTTTGGCGCCCCGAACGCGGTTCGACCACACCCTCACGGTCGACGAGCGGGAAGTCCGTGTAGGGGCACGCCCAGGCGGTGGTGCTGGACACGTTCAGGGCGTAGCAGTCGAAGAGGCCGGGGATGCGGGCGCCGTCCGACGTCCAGGTGAGCCGGCCCGTGGCGCTCCAGCGGCGGATTCCGTCCGGGTTCTCGTCGAAGTGACCGACCCAGATATGGTCGGACTCGTCAACGAGCAGGTGCTCGATGGCGTCTCCGACGGAGAAGGACGAGGTCTCGCGCCCGAGGGCGTCGAAGACCTGGACCTGGTTCGCGTCCTCGTCCCGTCCGGCACGCGACGCGGCGACGACGAACCCACTGTCCGACAGGCGGTCCAGGCGCCCTGGCCGAGCAGCTCGTGGACTCGCTTCCAGCGCTCGCGGCTGGTCTGCTCGCGCACACCCCCGGGCCGGGCAGGGTTCACCACGGTCACCCAGCAGGAAGCGTGGGAGCGGACCTCGGCCAGGACCCTCCCGCACAGGTTCGACCAGAGGTGCCACCTGTCGCTGACCTGCACCGCTTCGGGGAGGGCCTGCGGATCGCCTCGCCGTAGGAGCCGGAGCCGTCGCGGCAGACATACTCGGCCCCGGGGTGCTCGCGCAGCCACGCGGCCAGGGGCTGGGCGGTGCGGTCGGGCAGGGCGTCAATCCGCTCGCCGGTCTCGGCGTCGACGAGCACGGTGGCGTAACGCTGACGCCGGCGCAGGGCGAAGTCATCGACGCCGAGCACGCGCGGGACGCACAGCCGTGGCAGGGCCTGGCGCATGAGCAGGCGCAGGGCGGTCGAGCGGGAGATCGCGCAGGCCAGCACGCGGGAAAGGCGGGCGCCCGCCCGGCCCGCTAACTCCTTGACGATGTAACCGAGTTGGTCGGCAAGGCGGCTCGTGCGCCGCTGGTAGCGTTCGATCAGTCCGGCGACCTGCTCGCGGAACGTCTGCCGCGGGCAGCCCAGGACCGGGCAGACCATGCGCCGGACCCGCACCGACACCACGACGCGCCGCCCGTCCACCGGCACGTCCGCGACCACCCGCCCGTGGAAGCCGTGCACCCGCCCCGTCGGCTGCCCGCACATCGGGCAGGGCACCGGATCATCCCGGGTCCGTGCCGACACGCGGATGACCTCGCCCTCGTCTGTCACGGCATCGACGACGAGCGCCGACAGTCCCGAAAACACCACAGTCACAAGCCCGTTGACATCACGCATGCCATGCCAACAACAACCGTCACCCTTCGTTACCACCGATTACGGGACAGAGCCATTCCTTGTACAGACCCCAAGCCCCCGGCCTCGCACCCGAGAGTGTAGGAGCCGGGCATCGAGAGGCAGGGCCGCAGCTCGCCTACGGCGGTCTTGATGACCTCGGCGACGGCGAAGGCCGCGACGACGGCGAGGGGTGCGGCGAGGGCGGCGGTCATGGTGGCGGCGTCGGAGCGGCGGGCCTGCCACCAGGCGGGGAGCATGAGGATCGCGAAGACACCCAGGCCGTAGTTGGTCCATAACTCGGCGGGATGGTTGAGCCAGTGGGTGTGGCAGGCGAAGTCGGTGACGGTGGTGAACAGCGAGCCGCCGATGTGCGAGCCGTCGTAGGCGAGCTGGGCGGCAGGTGGTGTCGTTACGCGTGGTCTTCTGGTGGGCGGTGCTGCCGGGTGTGCGGGTGGGGGCCCTCCGACACTGTCGTCTACATGAATGTAGACGTTCGGAGTGGGGGTCCGGTTGCGGGCGCCCTGTTGGTGAACGAGCCGACCCGGAGCGTAGTATCGGTAGCCGATATCGGATTCGTGAATACCTGGGAGGTCGGGGGTGCGGGAGTTCCAGCGGGGAGCGGTGCGGCTGCACATCCTCCACCACGCGGCCGAGGAGGAGATCCACGGCGCCTGGATGGCCGAGGAACTGGCCTCGCACGGGTACAAGATCAGCCCGGGGACGCTGTACCCGACGCTGCACCGGCTGGAGTCGGCCGGACTGCTGGCCTCCGAGCAGCGGGTGGTGGACGGGCGGGCGCGCCGCGTCTACCGGGCCACCGAAGCCGGCAAGCGGGCGCTGACGGAGGACCGGCAGGCTTTGGCCGAGCTGGCCCGCGAGCTGTTGCCCCCGGACCAGCTCCGGCCCTGACATCCAGTCAGCTGCGGGCGCGGGTCTTGCGGATGCCGTAGGCAGCGGCGCCGAGCGCGATCACGACCGCGCCCCACAACACCGAGGTGGCGGGCAGCGCGAACGCCAACACCGCGCAGCCGATCGCTCCGACGATCGGCACGATCCTGGGCGGGCGTCCTTCAGCGAGGGTGAGGGTCCGGGCGGAGGCGTTGGCGACGGCGTAGTAGGCGAGGACGCCGAAGGAGGAGAAGCCGATCGCGCCGCGCACGTCCGCGAACGCCGCCAGGACCGCCACGATCGCGCCGACCGTGAGCTCAGCTCGGTGCGGTACCTGGAAGCGCGGGTGGACGGCGGCCAGGGCGTGGGGCAGGTGGTGGTCACGGGCCATGGCCAGGGTGGTGCGGGAGACGCCGAGGATCAGCGCGAGCAGCGAGCCGGTGGCGGCGACCGCGGCGCCGACGCGCACCACCGGGGCCAGGCTCGGCACCCCGGCGGCGCGGACCGCGTCGGCCAGCGGCGCGGTGGTGTGGGCGAGCCGGTCGGGGCCGAGGACGGCGAGGACGGCGAGCGCGACGACGGCGTAGACGACCAGGGTGATGCCGAGCGCCACCGAGATGGCACTCGGGATCGTGCGCCCCGGGTCGCGGACCTCCTCGCCGAGGGTGGCGATGCGCGCGTACCCGGCGAAGGCGAAGAACAGCAGCCCGGCGGCCTGGAGCACGCCGTTCCAGCCCGTGCCGGTGCCGATGGTCCAGTGGCTGGTGTCGGCGCCGGAACTGGTGAAGCAGGCGGTCACCACCGCGGCGAGCACTGCCAGCACCACGGCGACGATGGCCCTCGTGAGCCAGGCGGCCTTCTGCAAGCCGACGTAGTTCACCGCCGTCAGCGCGACCACGGTGGCGACCGCGACCGCGTGGGCCTGGGCGGGCCAGACGTAGGAGCCGACGGTCAGCGCCATCGCGGCGCAGGAGGCGGTCTTGCCGACCACGAAGCCCCAGCCGGCCAGGTAGCCCCAGAAGTCACCGAGCCGCTCGCGCCCGTAGACGTAGGTGCCGCCCGACTGCGGGTAGCGGGCGGCCAGGCGGGCGGAGGAGGTGGCGTTGCAGTACGCCACCACGGCCGCCAGCGCCAGGCCGAGCAGCAGTCCGGAGCCGGCCGCCGAGGCTGCCGGGGCGAGGGCGGCGAAGATCCCGGCGCCGATCATCGACCCGAGGCCGATCACCACGGCGTCGAACACGCCCAGGTGCCGCTGCAACTGCCCGGCGCCAGCCTGGGTAGGTGGCTTTCTCATGACCCACTCCTTGGCGGCGCGCACCCGCACCACTACGTCTACGAAATCCGATATCGGCAGACGATATATGAGCCGGGTTACAGGCCCGGCCGAGTGGCGGACAGGAGCGGCAGGCGGTCATGGACCTTGCGGAAGAGCCCCGTAGCGGCGACAGCGTCCTGCCCGACGGTCGTCCGGCCGCGTCGCGGTCGCGGGCCTGGCGACCCGGTGTGCTGGCCGCCGCGGTCGCCCTGTGCCTTGGGGTGCTCGGCGCGGGCCTGGCCGCCTCCGGCACCCCCCGCCTTCGACAGCTCGACCAGCGTGACGGTGCCGGCCGACGGTTCGGCGGACGCCGGGTTCGCGCGCGACATGGCCACCCACCACCGGCGGGCCATCGACCTGTCCTTCATCGTGGCGACCGCACCAACCTGCGCTCGGGCCCGCACGCGCTACTCGTCGAGGAACCCGACCCGGCCGCTCTCGGCTAGGCCGGCGGCCGCGCCCACGAGATCGTCGTCCCGGTGACCGCAACCCGAACCCCGGCCTGGCCGCGCGTGCCCAAACCCACCCCGGCCCGCATTGTGCGGCGCGGCCACGGCGACGCCCCTGGCACCTCACGGGTGCTCCTCGCTTCCCTCTACGGCGACCCGGCCCGCCAGGACACGGTCCTCGCCCGCCACCTGCCCGACCTGTTGGAGCGCCTCGGCCGGCCCGCGTGACGGTTCGTCCGCTTCCGCGACCCGCGCCAGCACCTGCGACTGCGCATCGCCCTTCCCGCCCCGGGCGCCTTCGGCCCCCGCCGCCACCGTGATCAGCAGCCGGACCGCCGAACTCCACCAGGCCGACCTGCTCGCGGAGGTCGTGTACCCGACCTCCTACGCGGAGACCGGCCGGTGGGGTGAAGGGCCCGCCTGGACCGCGGCTGTGCTGGTTTTCCGCGCCGACTCCGCAGCCGTACTCGCCCAGTTGACCCAGCCCGAGCTGCCCGACCGGCAGGCGCTGCTCGCCGCGCACGCCGTCGCCATCGCGGCCGGGTTCACCGGTTCGGCGACCGCCGGCCTGCGCTGGCTCGTCGACAACGTTCCCTCCCGTGCCCCGGCAGCCATCGCCCGGCCCGTCTTCGCCGAAGCGGTACGCCTCGCGGACCCTACGGACGGCTGGGCGGCGCTGCGCGAAGAGCCAGGCGGAGCCGAGCTCGTGCAGGCGTGGGCCGGCCGCGAGATCGCGCTGGAGGCCTACCGCCACCACTTCCCTGGACCATCGCCTTCGAGCGCCGCGAGGAGGGCTGGGTGTCGGTCGACGACCAGCTCGCCGTCTTCATGCCGCTGCGCGGCAGCATGGACGACGCCCGCCGCACCGTCCACCTCACCGGTGAGGGCGACGTCACCCTCCAGGTCCACGCGGTGCTCACCGTGCTGTGCCGCCCCGGCGATCAGCGGGCAGCCGAACGGGCGATCGACCACTGCCTCGCCTTTGAACCGGACGAGGGCCTGGCCGTCTTCACCACCCGCTTGACACTGACCGCGCTCGACGCGGCCGACCTGGACACGCTCGCCGCCCGAAAGCTCCTCGCTCACCTGGCCAGCCGGACAGGTGAATCCGGCGACGGCTACGCGCTGCGCGACCTCCTCGCCCACGCGGGTGTCCGACGCCGTCTTGACCCGGTTCACGGCGCGGCACTCGAACGGGCTCTCGCCGCCTGCGCGCTGGGCTCCGCGACCCTCCCCGACGTCCTGCGCAACCGGCTGGAGGAGGTGCTGAAGCAAGCCCAGGAGGTGCTCGAAAAGTGCCCGTTCGACCCAGGCTCGCCTGGAGCGAATCCGCTGCAGCGCCGCGTTCGAACAGCACCGTCGTCCGTCGCCTCCGCACGCGCGAAGGCGTCCAACTCCTATTTCTCAAAGGAGAGTTGCTGAACTGATCGGTCTGAGATAGGCGGAGACCGCCGACCAGGCCAAGGAGGCGCGATCTCACCGAGGTGCCGGAAGCCGAGCACACCGACGCCGCCGGCGTCGACCGGTTCGCCCACGCCTCGGGAGTCCGACCGGCTCATCCCGACAACCAGACGGAGCGTTCACCCTGCGCCGATCCTGCGGCCGGTGACCTCGGTGGGCCGGATGCGCACCCACAGCGGGCGGGCGCCGCCGGCCCAGGGTGTGGCGCCCGGTAGCGCTGCGAGCCGCTGCTGCTCCTGCGGGTCGTCGATGTGATGGGCCTCGCCGAGGATCAGGACGCTCCAGCCGTCGCTGCGGTGGTCGTCGATGTGGTCGACCTGGAACGAGGCGGGCGAGCCCTCGACCGGGGCGGCGGTGCCCCTGGGGGAGGTGCGGTAGACGATCGTGCGGGCGTCCACCGTGTAGTTGACCGGAAGGACGGCGGGTGCGGGTCCCACGGGCAGGCCGACCCGGCCCACGCCGTGGCTGCCGAGGAGTTCCCAGCACTGCGGCTCGGTCAGGTGGAACAGTGGGCGCGGGTCGGCCTCGGCCTGCCCCGGTGGTGCGTCCGGGCGGTGGCCGGACAGCAGCTCCGGCCAGCTCGTCCCGAGCGCGGTGGCGATCCGGACGAAGGCGGGCGGGTCGAACTGGGGCCCGGTCTTGAGGAGTTGGCGCAGGTAGGCCGGTGCCATGCTCGCCCGGTAGGCCAGCGTTCCTTCGCTCAGGCCGAGTTGGTCGCGGCGCTGGACGATCCGGCGGGCGATGGCGACGGGGTCGGGGCGTTCGGTCATGGTGGCGGTTCCTCCGTCCATGGCAGGTCACGTCCGGAAGAGCGCGACCTTGAGCGCGCCGGTGTCGGCCGCGTCGGCGAAGACGTCGTAGGCGTCCTGCATCTCGTCCAGCCCGAAGCGGTGCGTGACCAGCCCGCCGACGTCCAGTCGTCCGACCGCCAGCATGTCGAGCAGCAGCGGGGTGCTGTGGGTGTCGACCAGGCCGGTGGTGATGGTGACGTCGCGGATCCAGAGGTCCTCGAGGTGGAGCACCGCCGGCTTGCCGTGCACGCCCACGTTGGCGACCCTGCCTCCGGGGCGTACCAGGCGGGTGCACAGTTCGAAGGACTCGGGGACGCCGACGGCCTCGATGGCGACGTCGACGCCGAGTCCGTCCCGGGTGAGTGCCCGCACGGCCTCCGGGGTGGCTTCGGCGACGGTGAGGGTCGTGTCGGCGCCGAAGCGTTTGGCGGCGTCGAGGCGGCTCTGGGCGAGGTCGATCGCGATGATCCGGGAGGGGCTGTAGAGCCGGGCGGTGAGGACGGCGGCGAGCCCGATCGGCCCGGCGCCGACGATCGCGACGGTGTCGCCCGGGCCGACCCGGCCGTTGCGCACCCCCACCTCGTACGAGGTGGGCAGGATGTCGGCGAGCAGCAGGGCGTCCTCGTCCCGTACACCGTCCGGCAGCTTGTACAGGGAGGTGTCCGCGAACGGGGTGCGGACGTACTCGGCCTGGCAGCCGTCGATCAGGTGGCCGAGGATCCAGCCGCCTCCGCCGGTGCACTGGCCGTAGCTCGCCGCGCGGCAGTAGGTACAGCGGCCGCAGGCGGAGATGCAGGAGACCAGCACGCGGTCGCCGGCCGCAACGGTGCGCACGCCCGGTCCGGTCTCGGTCACGGTGCCGACGGCTTCGTGGCCGAGGACGCGGCCCTCGGTGACCTCGGGGACGTCGCCCTTGAGGATGTGCAGGTCGGTGCCGCAGATGGTGACCGCGTCGACCCGGACGACGGCGTCCTCGGGGTCGCGGACGGTCGGGTCGGGGGCCTCGCCCCAGGTGCGGCGGCCGGGGCCGTGGTAGGTGAGCGCTTTCATGACTACGGTGGCTCCTCTCGGGCGGCGGAGCCGGGGCGGTTCCGTTCGCCCTTCCAGCGTTCTCCGCGCCGGTGCCCGCTGCCAGGGGGCTGGTGGGGTGTTCGCACTGGGCCGATGGACCCCTTTCGCCCGACGTGCCACGGCGGGCGCGCCTACGCTGGTCTGTGGGCCATCGGGGGTGAGCCAGGGAGGATCCCTTGGACAGCGAGTCGGAGAGCTCCGAGCCCGTGCCGAAGCTGCGGCTGGACGAGCTCCTGGAGGAGCTCCAGGCCCGCTTGGACGCCGCTCGTGGGACCCGGGACCGGGTCCACAGCCTGCTGGAGGCGGTGCTGGCGGTCGGGCGTGATCTGGAGCTGGCCCAGGCCCTGCAGCACATCGTGGAGGCGGCCGTCACCCTGGTGGACGCCGAGTACGGCGCGCTCGGGGTGATCGGCGAGGACCAGCGGCTGTCACAGTTCATCCCGGTCGGGGTCACCGACGACCAGGTCAAGGAGATCGGCGACCTGCCGTCCGGACACGGCATCCTCGGCGAGCTGATCCGCCGCCCCGAGCCGCTGCGGCTCAGCCGGATCTCCGACCACCCGGCCTCCTACGGCTTCCCGGACAACCACCCGCCGATGCGCAGCTTCCTGGGAGTGCCGATCCGGATCCGGGACAAGGTGTTCGGCAACCTCTACCTGACCGAGAAACGCGGCGACGGCGACTTCGACGCCGAGGACGAGTCCGTCCTCGCCACCCTCGCCGTCGCCGCGGGCGTCGCCATCGACAACGCCCGGCTCTACGACTGGGCCAGGCAACGGCAGCGCTGGCTGGAGGCGAGCGCCGAGGTGACCAGCAGCCTGCTCTCCGGGAGCGCGGAACAGGAGGTACTCGACCTGCTGCTCGCCCGGGCGACCGAGATCGCCGGCGCGGACCTCGCCGTCGTCGCCGTGCCGCTGGCGGACACCGGCGAACTGGAGGTCCGCATCGCGGTCGGGCTGGGGGCGGAGGAACACCGCGGCCTGGTGCTGCCGGTCGAGGGTTCCCTCGTGGGCGCGGCCTTGCGCACGGGCGGGCTCGTGGTGAGCCCGGACGTCCAGACGGATCCTCGGATCACCGCGGGCCCGCCGCGCTGGCGGGGGCTCGGCCCGGCGCTCGCGGTGCCCGTCGGCTCCGCCGAGCACGGGATCCGGGGCGTGCTGTTGCTCGCCCGCGCTGCCGGCGCGCCGCTGTTCGAGAAGGACGAGGCCGGGCCCCTGCTCGGCTTCGCCGGCCAGGCGGCGGTCGCGATGGAACTCGCCGAACGGCGTCGCGACTCCGAGCAGGTGGCGCTCCTGGAGGAACGCGACCGGATCGCCCGCGACCTCCACGACCTGGCCATCCAACGCCTCTTCGCCACCGGCATGACCCTCCAGGGCGCGACCCGCTTCATCGATCACCCCGAGGCGACCGACCGCGTCCTGCGGGCGATCGACGACCTGGACGAGACTGCCAAGACCATCCGCGCCACCATCTTCGGCCTGCGCCTGCGCGAGAAGGGCCCGGCAGCGACCGGACTGCGCACCCGCATCGTCGAGGTGCTCGAACGCGCCGCCCGCTCACTCGGCTTCGCCCCCGGGCTGCGGATGAGCGGCCTGCTCGACGTCACCGTGCCGCCGGAGATCGCGGAGGCGGCCGTCGCCGTCCTGGAGGAGGCGCTGTCCAACGCCGCCCGTCACGCGAAGGCCTCGGCCGTGGACGTCACCGTGACCGCCGGCGAGGAGCTGACCGTGGCGGTCACCGACGACGGCGTCGGCCTACCCGAGGGCGGCCGCCGCAGCGGCCTCGCCAACCTGGCCGACCGCGCCACCGCCCTGGGCGGCGCCTTCACCGCGGACGCCCGTCGGGAGGGCGGTAGCGAGCTGGTGTGGCGGGTCCCGCTGCCCGACGGTTAGGCGTCGGGGGCCAGGACATCGCCGGGTGCCAGCCGGGGCGTCGGCGCGCCCTCGGGGCCGTAGCCGAGACGGATCAGCATCTGGACGTGGCCGGGGCCGCGGTCCGGGTCGCGGGCCTCCCAGCGCAGGTACGGCCACTCCATGGCCTGGTGCAGCAGCGAGGCGCGGACGCCGTGGACGGTGGCTGCGAGCAGGACGTGTTCCAGGGCCAGGCCGGCCCGCAGCCAGTCCTCCGGGTTGTCGCGTTCGGTGGCGAGGACGGCGATGCGGGGTTCCCTCTCGAAGGGGGCGGGCGCCTGGTGCTCGGCGGCGTGGATCGCGGAGAAGTCGCGCATCGGCAGGTGACCGGCCGCGTCCTGGGGGCCGAGTGCGTCGACCGGGATGCCGTAGGGCGGTGCCTCCCCGGTGCGGATCCAGCTGCGGCTCTCGGTGCGCTGGGCCTCGTCGGTGGTGTTGCGGCGTTCGGCCTCGGCGGTGAGGTGCAGAAGTCGGACGGTCTCCTGGTGGTCGGGCAGGTGGAGCAGGGTTTCCTCGGACCGTGCGGCGGTGACGAGTTCGTCGAGGACGGCTTGCGGAACCGGCTTGCCGGTGAACGGTGTCCGGGTGGAGTGCCGGTGCCAGATCGCCTCGTACAGCTTGTCGGTGCCCTGGGCACGTGCGGCGGCCGGGGCGTCCAACTGGACGGTGGCGAACAGGTCCGGTTCGCCCGGGTCGGGTAGTAGCCGTACCTCGGGTGCCCAGCCGAGGTGGCGGGCGGCGACCCGCAGGTTGAGCACGGCCGCACCGACGGAGATGTGCAGCGCTCGGCCCTGGGGGTCGGCGGTCGGCACCGCCCGGCTGAGGTCTGCCCGAACCTCCATGGTCGAGGTGTCCGGCTGGAGCCGGAAGCGCCAGGGCTGGCTGTTGTGGATCGAGGGCGCCGCGACCGCCGCGGAGACGAGCTTCTCCAGCGCGGTGGCGTCGAGGGCGAGGGTGGGCATGACCGCCTCCATGGTGCGTGGATCAGCCGACGTCAGCCGAAGGCGTGCGGGTTGCCGCCGCGCAGGGTGTCCAGTCGGGCGTGGTACTCGTCGCGGTCGATCTCTCCGTGGCCGAGGCGCTTGGCGAGCAGTTGTCCCGGAGTGGACGGCTGCGGCACTGTCGCGCCGGGCACCGGCGCTGACGGGAGGTCGATCACCTCCACCGTGCGGCGAGGGAACGGCGTACCGCTTGGGCCGTTCGGCACCACCTCCGGGCCCATCGGGCCTGACTGCTCAGCGCGGTCGCTGGTGGTGCTGTTGCTCGGGTTCGGCGTGGGCGGCGAGGACGGCTGCCTGGAGACGGCGTTCGACGCCCAGCTTGGCGAGCAGGCGCGAGACGTGGTTCTTCACCGTCTTCTCGGCGAGGTACAGCTCCTGGCCGATCTGCCGGTTGGTCTTGCCCTCACCCACCAGCGCGAGGATCTCCCGCTCGCGCGGCGTGAGTCCGGCGAGCACCGTGTCGGTCTCGTTCTCGTCGTGGTGGCGCAGGCTCTCCATCAGCTTGTGCGTGGTCGCCGGGTCGAGCATGGACTGGCCGGAGGCCACCGTGCGGACGGCGCTGACCAGGTCGGCGCCCTTGACCTGCTTCAGGACGTAGCCGGCCGCTCCGGCCATGATCGCGTCGAGGAGGGCGTCATCGTCGTCGAAGGAGGTCAGCATCAGGCAGACCAGGCCGGGCATCCGGTCCCGCAGCTCACGGCACACGGTGACGCCGTCGCCGTCCGGGAGCCGAACGTCGAGCACGGCGACGTCCGGGCGCAGCGCGGGCACCCGGGCGAGTGCCTGGGCACAGGTGCCGGCCTCGCCGACGACCTCGATGTCCTCCTCGGCCTCCAGCAGGTCCCGCACCCCCCGGCGGACCACCTCGTGGTCGTCCAGCAGGAAGACGCGTACGGGCTGGGGCGCGTCCATGGCCGGCTCCGAGGGTGGGTGGGGTGTGACATCACCGATTCTGCGCGTTCGTGCCGCCCTCCGCACAACGTCGGCCGTCGGGCACCACGACGACCGGGCAGCGGACACCGCGGATCACCGCCCGGGTGACCGGGCCCAGGTGCCGCCCGGTTCGGCCGAGCACCACCAGCTCCGCGGAGGCCGCGGCAGCCACTACCCCGGCGGGCGCGTGCTCGTCCATCAGGGCGACATCCACCTCCAGCCCGGGGTGGTCCGCTCGCAACCTCTGGGCCGCGTCCGCCAGCACGCCGACCACTCGGCCGCGGACCTCGCTCACACCGGGCAGCCCGGGAGCCGCGTGCTGCGGCCAGGGCCAGGCGTGCACCAGACGCAGCCGCAGGCCGCGGCGGACGGCCTCGTCCGCTGCCCAGCCCGCAGCGGCGAGGCTCTCGGGCGAACCGTCGACGGCGGCGAGCACGAACGCGGCCACGGTACGTCTCCGGTCAGGCCGGCGCGGCGAGCCGCAGTTCGACGCCGACCACACCGGGTACGGAGCGCACCAGGCGTTCCAGGATGTCGGCGGAGACGGTGTCCGGCAGGCCGCCGGTGAGGGTGATCCGACCGTTCTCGGAGCGGACGTCGGTGTCCACCGCGGCGCTCGGGCCGAGGGTGGCGACGAGCTCGAAACGGACCCGGTCGGCGAGTTCGCGGTCGTCGCCGAGGTAGACCTTCAGCAGGTCGCCCCGACTGACGATGCCGACAAGGTAGTCCTCCTCGTCGACCACCGGGAGCCGCTTGAGGTGGCCACGGGCCATCGCCCGGGCGGCCTCGTTGAGCGGACTGCCGGGGTGCACGGTGACCGCGGGGACGGACATCATCAGCCCCGCCGTCAGGGCTTCGGCCCGCTCGCTGTCGCGGTCGCGGGCGGTGAGCAGGTCGGCCTCGGAGACCACCCCGATCACCCGGCCGTCGCCGGTCAGCACGGGGACTGCGCTGACCTGCCAGCGCTGCAGGGTCTCGGCGATCTCGCGGAAGTCCGCGTCGCGGCCGACGGCGACCACGGCGTGGGTCATGACGTCGGCGACGGTGCTCGGTGCGCTGGTCATCACGGACCTCCTACGACCAGGCCCAGCGGTCGGCCCTGATCGTCGACGACCGGGATGGCGGTGATGTCGTTGCGGTGGAACAGCGCCGCCACCTCCTTGACCGGCGTATCCGGCCGCGCGGTGACGACTTCTCGGGTCATCACGTCGTTCACGCTGCGGTGCTGCATCGTCCTCACTCCTCCTCGGGTGGGCCCCGCCTTCACTGTCCGTCGGCCGGTGGCGGCCGCACAGGGCCGGACGGTCCTCCCCGGGGGCCGATTCGGCCCAGGACAGCGCGGCCGGGCGGCCGGACGATGGGAGGAAACCTCGCATCCCGCTGGAGGCGGCCATGACGACGAGCACCGGCACCCCCCGGGCCGGTCTGCTGACCTTCCTCGGCGGAGTGGGCACTGTTACCGGCAGCAAGTTCCTGGTCGAGACGGACCACGCCCGTGTGATGATCGACTGCGGCCTCTTCCAGGGTCTGGCCGACCTGCGCAGGCTGAACCGGCGCCCGCTGCCGCTCGACCCGGCCGACGTCCGCGCCGTCGTGCTCACCCACGCGCACCTCGACCACTGCGGGTACCTGCCCCGGCTGGTCCGCGATGGGTTCCGTGGCCCCGTACTCACCACCCCCGACACCGCCCGGATCGCCGAACTGATCCTGCGCGACAGCGCCCACCTGCTGAAGGAGGAGGCGGACCACGCCAACGAGCACGGCTGGTCCAAGCACCGGCCGGCCCAGCCGCTCTACGATGACGAGGACGTCGAGAACGCGCTACGGATGTTCGACCCCGTCCCGCTGGACACCGATGTCGAGATCACCACCGGCAACGTGCTCCGAATGCACCGCGCCGGACACATCCTCGGCTCCGCCTGGGCGCACCTGGTGCTGGAGGACGGCCACACCCTCGCCGTCAGTGGGGACCTCGGCCGCCCCGTCCACCCCCTGCTGCGCCCGCCGGAACCGTTCACCGGGGCCGACGTGCTGCTGATGGAGTCCACGTACGGCCACCGTCACCACGAGGAGACGGCCGCCCGTGAGTGGTTCGCCGCCGCACTGGAACGGACGCTTGCCCGCGGGGGGACGGCCGTCATTCCGTCCTTCGCCGTCGACCGCACCGAGGTCGTGCTGCACCAGCTCACCGAGCTACGGCGGTCCGGCCGGCTACCGGCCGCCGTACCGGTGTACGTGGACAGCCCGATGGCCCTGGCCACCCTGCAGATCTACCGGGAGGCGTTCGCGGCCGGTTCAGACCAGCTGCGCCCCGACGTCCTGGCCCAGGGCCCGGCCGCCCTGGACCCGGAACCCTTCACACTGGTCCACTCCCTCCAGGACTCCCTCGCCCTCGACCACGCCCATGGCCCCGCCGTCATCGTCTCCGCCTCCGGCATGGCCACCGGCGGCCGAGTCGTCCACCACCTCGCCCGCCTGCTGCCCGACGCGCGCAACACCGTCGTCGTGGTCGGCTACGCCGCCGAGGGCACCCGTGCCCGCGACCTGGTCGACGGCGCCCGTACGTTGAAGATGTACGGCACCTATGTCCCGGTGCGCGCCGAGGTCGTCAACGTCCCCGCCTTCTCCGCGCACGCCGACGCCGCCGAGATCATCGACTGGCTGCGCCAGGCCGCGCCGCCCAGCGCCGTCTACCTCGTGCACGGGGAGCCCGAGGGCTCGGAGGCGCTGCGCGACCGGATCGACCGGGAACTCGGCTGGACAGCGGTCGTCCCGCGTTCGGGCGAGCGGGTGCTGATCCGCTGACGAGCCTTGGTGGGGCGGACGAATGCGCCGGCTGGCTCGATGGCGTCGGGCTCGACGTGAACGAGGAAGGCGGAGAACTACTGGATGTCGTCGATGTCCCAGGACAGGTGGTCGGCGAGGGCGTTCAGGCCGTCGATGCGGGCGATCTGGAGGCACAGGGCAGCGGCATCGCTGCGCGCGCGGGTGCGGCCGGTCACCGAGACCAGGCCGCGTTCGCAGCGGATGTGCAACGAGCCGGGAACGACTCCGCTGCCCGGGGTGAGGGCGATGGCGAGCGCCTCGGAGCGGATGGCCTCGTCCTCTCGGCGCAGGGCGTCGAGCAGGTCGTGGGTGGAGAGCAGGCCGACCAGGCGGCCGCCGGCGTCCACGACGGGCAGGTGGTGCAGGGAGTGCTCGGCGATCTGGGCCACCGCTTCGGCGACGCTCGCGTCCTCGGTGACGGTGACGGCCGGAACGGTCATGAGGTCGCGGGCGAGCAGTTCCCGCTGCGGGTCCCGCTCGGCGTGGGCGGCGAGGAGGTCGGAGGCGGCGACCACGCCGACGACGGCGCCGTCGGTGGCCGTCACCGGCACGATGCCGCGGCGGGAGGCGCTCAACACGGCGACGACGGTGGCGAAATCAGTGCCGGGGGTGACCGCGATACCGGGGCGGCTCATGCAGTCCCGGACGAGCGTGCGACCCGGCGACGGTGTGGGGTCGGCGGACGGGAAGGTGTCGGCGGGGCTGCCGTCGAGGATGCTGCGCCTCATGGTGTTCACTGCCCTTCGGCGGCGGAGGGGCGCCGTAGCCGCCGCAGGTAGGGGTCGAAGGACGGGCGGCGTTCGAGGCGTACCCGGGCGTCCACGCACACGGCACCGTCGGGACGGGCGATGACCGGGTTGAGGTCGGTCTCGACCAGCTCCGGGAAGTCCTCGGCGAGCCGGGACAGCCGGGCGAGGACGGATCGGACCGCCAGGAGGTCCACGGGCGGCGCCACGCCGGTGCCCGTCAGCAGGGGCGCGCTCCGGAGTTCGGTGACCATGGTGGTCAGGTCGCGTTCGCTCAGCGGGGCGAGCCTGGCGACCTGGTCGGCCAGGACGTCGGCGGCGGTGCCGCCCATGCCGAGCACGACGAGTGGGCCGAACACCTGGTCCTGGACCACGCCGGCGAGAAGTTCGACTCCCGGTGAGGCCATCGGCTGGACCACCGCTCCGGCCAGTTCCGCGCCGAACCGCTCATCGAACTCCCGGTACACGGCACGCACTTCGGCGTCGGTGGCGAGACCGGTGCGAACGGCGCCGACCGCGCTCTTGTGCACCTGGTCCGGCCAGTACGCCTTCAGGGCCACCTTCCGCTCGTGCCCGAGGCCGCGCAGCCCGTTCGCCGCCACCACCGCCGTGTGCTCGTCGCGGGCCCACACCGAGGTGGTCAGCGGCAGCCCGTAGGCCTCCAGGAGGTCGGCGGTGGTCAGCGGGTCGAGCCAGCCGCCCTCGGGGTGGGCGGTGAGGTAGCCGTCGACCAGGCTGCGGGCGGTGTGCACGTCGCAGTCCGGGGCGTCGGCGGGCGCGGACGGAGATTCGGCGAGCCAGCGGGCGCGGTCCCGCGCGTGGGCGAGGGCACGGGCGGCGGCGACGGAGTCCGAGTAGGTCGGCAGCAGGCCACCGTCGGCGCAGCCGCGGTAGCAGACGGGCACCTGCTGGTCGAGGAGTACGGCCGCGATCGGGACGCGGCGCCGGGCCGGGCCCTCCAGCAGCGCATGTGCCGGGTCCTGGCCGGAGGGTTCGCGCAGTGCCGTCGGCACCAGGCAGACCAGGATGGCGTCGACCGCCTCCTCACGCTCCAACGCTCTGAGGAACAGCGCGAGTTCGGTGGGCCGTACGGCCGCCGTGGTGTCCACCGGGTTGCGGGTGGAAGCACCGGGCGGCAGCAGCTCACCGAGGCCTGCCGGGAGCTCCGGCAGCTCCAGTCCGGCCTCCGCGCAGGCGTCCGCAGCCAGGATGCCGATGCCGCCCGCATTGGACACCACGGCGACCGCGCCGCGCGGCGCGGGCAGCGGCTGGGCGTGCAGCAGCGCGGCGGCCTCGACGAGTTCCTCGATGCTGCGGGTCGCGGTGATGCCGGCCTGCCGGAACAGCGCCTCGCGGGTGACGGTGGGGGTGGCTGCGGCCGCGGTGTGCGAGGCGGCGCCCCGGCGGCCGGCGGTGGAGCGCCCGGCGTCGACGGTGAGCACCGGGATGGTGCGGGTGACGCGGCGGGCGGTTCGGGCGAAGGCGCGCGGGCTGCCGAAGGACTCCAGGTGGAGCAGCGCGAGGTCGGTGCGACCGTCCGCCTCCCACCACTGGAGGAGGTCGTTCCCGCTGACGTCGTACTTGTCGCCGAGCGAGACGAAGCTCGACACCCCGACGCCCAGCCAGGCCAACCGCTGGAGCAGTGCGATCCCGACGCCGCCGCTCTGCACCGCCACTCCGGCGGTGCCCGGCCTGGGGAAGGCGCCGCCGAACTCTGCGTCCAGCCGGACGGCCGGGTCGGTCTGGGCCATACCCAGGCTGTTCGGCCCGACCAGGCGCATGCTGTGCCGGCGGCAGGCGCGCATCAGCCCGCGGGCCTCCTGCGCGTCGAGGCCCGAGGTGAGTACCACCAGGGCTCGGACCCCGGCGGCGCCGCATTCCTCGGCCACCCCGGGGACGGCCCCGGCGGGCACGGCCAGCACGGCGAGGTCCGGCACGGCGGGCAGCGCACGGACGGAGGGATACGCGGGCTCCCCGTCGATGTCCCTGGCGTGCGGGTTGACGGCCCGGACCGTGCCCGTGAAGCCGCCCCGCCGGATCTTCCCGAGGACGGTCCGTCCGACCGAACCCGGCCGCCGGGACGCCCCGACCACCGCGACCGAGCCCGGGCGCAGCAGGGCCGTGAGGCTCGCGATGTCGGCGAGGCGGCCGCGTTCGTCCACGGCTGAGCGGTAGCGCTCGTCGCTCTCCTCCAGCGGTACCCGGATCCTGACCTCGCCCTGGGTGTAACGGCGCTCGACGGGTAGCCCGAGGTCGGCGAAGACCTGGTGGACGGCGCGGTTGCCGAACAGGGTGTCGGCTTCGAAGAAGCGGATGCCATCCGCCCGGGCGCGGTGCACCAGGTGTTCCAGCAGCAGGGTCGCCACTCCTCGGTGGTGCCAGCGGTCGGCCACCGCGAGGGCCAGTTCGGCGGTCTCCGCCGGGTGGTCCAGCCGCTCGCAGTCCGCCTCGCCGACCAGGTCCTCGCCGGCCCAGGCGCCGAGCGCCAGCAGCCCCGGCCTCGGCGCGCACAGCCGGTCGGCGGCCCGCACGGGCGCGTTGCGGCTGACCCCGAAGAACCGCAGCCGGCGGCTCTCCTCCGACATCCCTTCGGCGTGCAGGGCGAGCACGGCGCGGTGGTCGTCCGGGCCGAGCGGCCGGAGTTCGACCGTGGTGCCGTCGGCCAGCAGGGCCTCGGCGCTGGTATGCGGTGGAACGGTCGGCATGGCGCACCTCCTGCTCCGTTCCAGCCTCCGCGCCCGCCCAGGCCGGTGGAAGGGCCGACCGGCCCTGGCCGCCCCCGCCGACCGGCGTGAGGCGGCGCGGCAGCCGGGTGGGCAGACTGGAGGCAGGCCAGTCGGCACGGGAGGTCACCTCGTGGCACCAGACCCACCCGCGGGGTATCCCGACATGCCGGACCCGTGGACGCTCCGCTACGAGGGCTTCGACCCGGTTGAGGAGGGGCTACGGGAGGCGCTGTGCGCGCTCGGCAACGGGTACGTGGTCAGCCGGGGCGCCGCGCCGGAGGCGGTGGCCGACGGGGTGCACTACCCGGGGACGTACCTGGCGGGCTGCTACGACCGGGCGGAGTCGACGGTCGCCGGGCGGGTGATCGGCAACGAGGACCTGATCAACGGCCCGAACTGGCTGCCGCTGACGTTCCGGCCGGTGGGCGGATCGTGGTTCACCGGACCGCCGGCCGAGCAGGTGCTGGAGCTGGACCTGCGACGGGGGCTGCTCACCCGCACCGCCCTCGTCGTCGACGAGCAGGGACGGCGGACCCGGCTCGTACAGCGCCGCATCGCCAGCCAGGCCCAGCCGCACCTGCTCGCCCTGGAGAGCAGCTTCACGCCGGAGAACTGGTCCGGCCCGCTGCAGGTCCGCTCGGGCCTGGACGGCAACGTGGCCAACACGGGGGTCGCCCGCTACCGGGGGCTGGCCTCGCGTCACCTTCTGCCGGCCGGACAGGGGGCGGACGCTGCGGGGCTGCTCCGACTCGAAGTCGAGGCTGTCAACTCGCCCTTGCGGATCGCTCTTTGCTGCCGGACGACGGCCGCTGCCGCGGAGCCGGCGGCCGAGTGCCGCGAGGGCTGGGCGGCCCACCTCCTCACCCTGGACACCGAACCGGGCCGGTCCGTCACCGTCACGAAGACGGTCGCCGTGCACACCTCCCGCGACCGGGCGATCGGGACCCCGCTGCGCGCCTCCCGCCGGCTCGCCGCCGAGGCCGGCGACTTCGGGCAGCTGCTCGCCGAACACGCCCTGCGGTGGGCGGAGTTGTGGCGCCGCTGCGGGATCGATGCCGATTTCGACGGCGCCGGTCCACTGCACCTGAACCTGTTCCATCTGCTGCAGGCCTACTCGGAGCACTCCGTCGACCTCGACGTCGGCATTCCCGCCCGGGGACTGCACGGCGAGGCGTACCGGGGGCACGTCTTCTGGGACGAGCTGTTCGTCCTCCGGCTGCTCAACCTGCGTTTCCCCGAACTGGCCCGGGCCGTGCTGCGCTACCGCCACCGCCGCCTCCACGCCGCCCGCCGAGAGGCCCGCGAAGCTGGACTGCGCGGAGCGATGTACCCGTGGCAGAGCGCGAGCGACGGCAGCGAGGAGTCCCAGCAACTGCACGTCAACCCGCTGTCCGGCCGCTGGCTGCCCGATCACAGTCACCTGCAGCGCCACGTCGGCTCGGCGGTCGCCTACAACATCTGGCAGTACTACCAGGCAACCGGGGACCGGGACTTCCTGGCCACGGCCGGCGCCGAGACGCTGCTGGAGATCGCCCGCTTCTGGTCCTCGGCCGCCTCCTACGACCGGCCCCGGGAGCGCTGGTCGATCCGCGGCGTCCTCGGCCCCGACGAGTACCACGACGCCTACCCGTGGGCGGACCGGCCGGGACTCGACGACAACGCCTACACCAACGTGCTGGCCTCCTGGGTGCTGGCCCGCGCCCAGGACGCCCTGGACGTCCTGCCCGGCTACCGACGCGACGAACTGCGCGAGCGCCTGGCCCTCGACGACGCGGAGCTCGAACGCTGGCAGGACGTCGGTCGGCGCCTGAACGTCCCCTTCCACGAAGGGGTCCTCAGCCAGTTCGACGGCTACGAGCGGCTCGCCGAACTCGACTGGACGGCCTACCGGCTCCGCTACCCCGACCTGCGCCGACTCGACCGGATCCTGGAAGCCGAGGGCGACACCGTCAACCGCTACAAGGCCTCCAAGCAGGCCGACGCGCTGATGCTCTGGTACCTCTTCTCCGCCCGCGAAGTACGCGACCTGCTACGGCGCCTCGGCCACCCGGCCGGCCACGAGCTGCTGCGCCGCACGACCGACTACTACCTGCGGCGCACGGTCCACGGCTCGACGCTCAGCTCGGTGGTGCACGCCTGGGTGCTCACCCGCTCCGACCGCCGAGCCTCCTGGCGGTACTTCCGTGACGCCCTGGTGGCCGATCTCCGGGACAGCCAGCACGGCACGACGGCCGAAGGCGTCCACCTGGGCGCCATGGCGGGCGCGGTGGACCTCCTCCAGCGCTGCTACACCGGCCTGGAGGTCCGCGAGGACGCCCTCTGGCTCGACCCGCACCTGCCCTCCGCCCTCGGCCGGCTCGACCTGGACCTGCGCTACCGGGGCCACTGGGGCCTGGGAATCTCCGTCGACCGCCGCACGGTCACGGTGAGTCTGCGCGAGGACCGCCAGGAACCGGTCCGCATCCGCCTGCGCGGGGCCGAGGCGACGATCCGGCCGGGCGAGACCCGGCGCTTCCACCTGTAGCCAGGACCTCACCGCCGCCCGGACCACCCGGGTTCCACCTGCTCCCACGCGGACTCCCAGTCCGCCTCCGCCCGCCGGTCCAGCCGACGGCGGCGCAGGGCGACCCAGCCCTCCGTACCGAATCCGAGCGCGGTGACCGCGCCGACACCCACCAGGACGGCGTCCGAGACGAGCAGTCCGTTCGACCGGGGGGCGCCGACCGGCTGCCCGGCGTCGTTCAGCCCGACCGGGAGCGCCGCGCCGGTCGTCGTGCCGTCCGGCACGGGGATGCTGCCCGCACCGGGCCCGATCGGGTACGTCCACCGCGCCGGGGCGTGCTCCCGCGCGCTGCCCGCCCTGGGGTCGTCCGACTGCGCGGGACCCGTCGTGACGGCGGTGACGACATGCCGGTGGCGGGCGGTCTGCGCCGCGTCGTGCGCCTCCGAGCGGTACACCAGGAGGGCGGCGACCGCAGCCAGCACCAACGTGACGAGCACCATCAGCGCCGCCCCGGTCACCAGGCGGCTGTACGCCCGGTCGAGCGGACGGCAGAGCGGGTTGTGGTCACGGCCGGCAGCCCGGCGGACGTGCCCGCGCAGGGACGTGCGCGATACGGGGCGCCTGTGCGTGGCGGCTGCGGCGAACATGGCGCGCCTCCTCGGTGTCGGGCGGCTTCTGTTCTCACGGATCAGTCTGGCGAGCCCGCCGCGGTTCCCCGAGGGTCTGACGGGCCCGGGATCAGGGACCGACCGGCCCCAGCCCCGGCCCGGTGCCCGGTGGTGCGATAGGAGGTGGACGGCGGCCGCGCCCCGGCCCCGCACCGAGTCAGGGAGGACGCCATGAGAGCCGCCGTCGGAGACCGCATCATCGTCCAGGGCACCCGGCCGGGCGCCGCGCGCAGGGACGGCGAGATCGTCGGCCTGCACCATCCGGACGGCAGCCCGCCGTACGACGTGCGCTGGTCGGAGGACGGCCGGGTGACGGAGTACTTCCCCGGTCCGGACGCACAGATCCACCACTTCCGCCATCATCCCGAGGCCGCCGCTACCGCGCCGCCCCATCCGCACCTTTTCGCCGACTGACGGGCCACCGCCGTGACAGTCGCAGCCCGTGCCCCAGCGCGTGGACTCACCAGTACCGAGGCCGCGCGACTGCTCGCCGAGCACGGCCGCAACGAGGTCGCGGCCGACCACCGGGTGCCGCTGTGGGCCCGGGTGGCCGACCAGCTCCGGGATCCCCTGATCACCGTGCTGCTCGCAGCCGTCGCACTGACACTGGCGATCGGCGACCACCCGGACGCGATCGTCATCACGCTGGTCATCGTGATCAACACCAGCGTGGGCGTGGTCCAGGAGGTCCGGGCGGAGAGCGCCGTCGCAGCACTCTCCCGACTCTCCGCCCCGGCCGCTCTGGTGGTGCGTGACGGGGTGCAGCGCACGGTGTCGTCGGCCGAGATCGTCCCGGGAGACGTCGTCGCCCTCGCCGAGGGGGACATCGTGCCGGCCGACGCCCGGCTCACCGAGGCGGCAGCGCTCCTGCTCGACGAATCGATGCTGACCGGCGAGTCCCTGCCGGTGCCCAAGTCGGTCGAACCCGGGGCCCCGGGGGAAGACAGGGTCCGGGCGGGGACGGTCGTGCTGAGGGGCCGCGCCCTGGCCGTGGTCACCTCCACCGGCGCCGACAGCACGCTCGGCCGGATCGCCGCCATGCTGCGGCCCCGGCCCGAACCCACGCCGCTCCAGCGGAGGCTGGCCGGGCTCGGACGGGTGCTGGCCGCCGTGGCGATAGGACTCTGCGCGCTGGTCTTCGTCCTCGGCCTGCTCCGGCAGCAGCCGCCCGGCGAGATGGGGGTGACGGCCATCAGCCTTGCGGTCGCCGCCGTGCCCGAGTCGCTGCCGGCCGTCGTCACGCTCGCCCTCGCCCTGGGCGCGCGCCGGATGGCCGCCCGCCACGCCGTGGTCCGGCGGCTGCCGGCCGTGGAGACGCTCGGCTCGGTCACCGTGCTGGCGACGGACAAGACCGGCACGCTCACCGAGGGCCGCATGGTCGTCGAGCGCCTCTGGACACCGCATTCCACGGCCACCGTGACCGGTCCCGGGTACGGACCGGCCGGTGGGATCCGGATCGACGGAACCCCCGACGACGAGGTGAAGAGTCTGCTCACCGCCGCCGCGCTGTGCAACGACGCCGCCCTGCGGCCCCCGACGGACAAGGACGGCCAATGGGGAGCGCTCGGCGATCCCACCGAAGCCGCCCTGCTGACGGCCGCCGCCAAAGCGGGCCTCGACTACCGACAGTTGCGGGAGACCCATGCCCGGGTCGCCGAGACTCCGTTCGACAGCACCCGCAAGAGAATGAGCACCGTCCAGCGCAGGCGTGACGGAGCCCTCGTGGCCTGCCTCAAGGGCGCCCCAGAGGCGGTCCTCGACCCCGCCGTCCTGGCCGACCCGCCGGAACTGCTGGAGCGGGCCCGACGGGCGGCCGCCGCCCTCGCCGCCGAGGGCTACCGGGTGCTCGCCGTGGCCAAGGGGCACCTCGATCGCCTGCCGCAGCCGCCCGAGGAGGCCGAACACGGCCTGCGGCTGCTCGGCCTGACCGCCCTGGCCGACCCGCCCAAGCCGTCGGCGGCCGCCACCCTGGCCACCTGCCGCCGCGCCGGCATCCTTCCCGTCCTGATCACCGGCGACCACCCCGCCACCGCCCGCGCCCTGGCCGTCCGGGTCGGCCTGCTCGAACCGGGCGCCGGACCGGAGGTCGTGGTCAACGGGCAGGCCATCGCCACCGGAGCGGTCACCGACCTCACCCGGGCACGGATCTTCGCCCGCACCGACCCCCGACAGAAACTGGACATCGTCCAGGCCTGGCGCGCCCGGGGCGCCGTCACCGCGATGACCGGCGACGGCGTCAACGACGGTCCCGCCCTGCGCCAGGCGGACATCGGCGTCGCCATGGGCCGGCGTGGCACCGAAGTCGCCCGCCAGGCCGCCGACCTGGTCCTCGCCGACGACGAACTCGCCACCGTGGTCGGCGCGGTGGAGGAGGGCCGCCGGGTCTACGACAACATCCGCCGCTTCCTGGTCTTCGGGCTGGCCGGCGGTGCGGCAGAGATCCTGGTGATGCTGGCCGGACCGCTCTTCGGCCTCGCACTGCCGCTGCGGGCAGGCCAGATCCTCTGGATCAACCTGCTCACCCACGGCCTCACCGGCGTCGCCATGGGCGCCGAGCCCGTTTCCCCCGGCGCGATGACCCGGCCCCCGCGCCCGCCGCACCAGCACATCCTCGGCTCGGGCGTGTGGCAGCGGGTGCTGCTGCTCGGCCTCGTCGTCGCAGCAGCCTCGCTCGGCGCCGGGCTCTGGGCCCACGGCGATGGCCGCCCGTGGCAGACCGTCCTGTTCCTCGCCCTGCTGACGGCCCAGCTCGGCACCGTCCTCGGGCTGCGCGAACGCCTGCTGACCCGCGCGAACCTCTTCCTCCCGCTGGCCGTCCTCACCTCCGCCGCACTCGCGGCGGCCGCCCTCTACCTGCCGTTCCTGCGCGACGTACTGGACACCGCGCCGCTGTCCTGGAGCGACCTCACCGCCCCCGGAGCCGCCGGGCTCGCAGGCTTCGCGACGGCCCGGCTGCGCAAACAGGGGATCTAGGAACCCGGAATCGCCATCGCTTCCGACGGCCGACTGGCCGCGCTGGGCCCGACGGTCTGCTGCGGCGGGGCCGGTCGGCCCTCGCGGCGGGCTCGGACCGGTGCCTAGCGTAAAGGCAGGTCCGCGAATGCCGAACCGAGGAGGACCGCCATGACACCCGCGAGCTCCGACAGCCCCGGCCGTTCCGTCGTCCTCGGTGTCGACGCGGACGACACCGGCCGGATGACCGCCGCCTGGGCCGCCGACGAAGCCGATCGCCGGGGCCTGTCGCTGCGACTGGTGCACGCCGTCCCGCCGCTGTACCGGGGGTTCCGGCACGTCGACGAGGACCGCTACCACAAGGCCCTGCTCGAACGGGCCGAGCGAGCCCTCGACCGGGCCGGGTCCGTGGCCTGGGAGCGCCACCCGGGGCTGGAGCTGACGACCGATGTCCCCGAGGACTTCCCAGCCCCGGCGCTGTGCCACGAATCCCGGGATGCCGCGCTCGTCGTGCTCGGCTCCCGTCGGCTGGGCCGGGCCGAAGAGGCACTGAGCGCCTACTCGGTCGCCGTCCCGGTGAGCGCCCAGGCCCACTGCCCGGTGGTCGTGGTCCGCGACCCGGAGCACACCACCCAGGACCCGCCGTACGTCGTCCTGGGCGTGGACGGCAGCCCGTCCTCGGAGCACGCCGTCGACTTCGCCTTCGACTTCGCCGCCGAACGCCGGGCGGCCCTGCGGGTCCTCTGGGTCTGGCGGCGGCCGCCGGTCGGCAACCTCGACGAGGCCGCCACCGAGCAGATCCTGCGCCGGCTGCTCTTCGAGTCCACCGCGGGGCGCCACGAGCGTGCCCCCGATGTCACCGTGACCCACGAGCTGGTCCGCGGCCACCCGGTCGAGGAACTCGCCAAGGCCTCCGAGCACGCCCTCGCCGTGGTCGTCGGCCGCCGGGGAAGCGGCGGGTTCACCGGCATGAGGCTCGGCTCGGTACCCCACGGCCTGCTGCACCGCGCGCACTGCCCGATCATCACCGTGCCCGCTTCCCCGCGCTGAACCAGCCCGCTCGTTGCCAGCTGGACGGGGTCGGCTCGAACTGGTCGAGATCGCCCCGCACGGCTGCGGGACCGTCCGGCTGCCCGATCCGGCCCGAACGGCCCATCTCCGCCCCGGATCAGGGCGCGAGGCTGGAGCCGACGAAAGGTGGAGACCATGCACACCGTGATCGTGTACGAGAGCATGTACGGCAACACCCGGGAGATCGCCGAGGCGATCGCCGAAGGCGTCCACCGAGCCGACCCCGGGGCAGCCGTGGACTGCCTCCCGGTGGCCGAGGCCGATGCCGAGCTCACCCGCTCCGCGGACCTGCTGGTGGTCGGCGGCCCGACGCACATGCACGGCATGTCCTCCGGGATCAGCCGCCGGATGGCCGCCGCAGCCGAGGCACACGAGGAAGGACACGAGGAGGCCGCCGCCGAGGCGCGGGAGGCCGTGGAGGGCCCGGGTCTTCGGACCTGGTTCCACGACTTGCCGAAGACCGGAGACGGCGTCCACGCCGCCGCCTTCGACACCCGGGTCGACATGCCCCGGGCCGGCGGCGCCGCCAACGGTATCGCCCACCGGCTCGCCCACCGCCACTACGACGTCGTCGCCGAACCCGAGGGCTTCATCGTGGAACGCAACGACGGGCCGCTGCGGGCCGGCGAACTCGACCGCGCCCGTGCCTGGGGCGCCAAGCTGGTCTGACCGCAGGTGGAACCGGACCCGCAGGACGGTCTGATCACGGCCGGCGACAGCCGGGCCGCGCCCCGGGCCGCCCCACTTGGAACAGCTGAGGCGACCCCCGAGCCCCGTGAGCCCCTCGCCCTGCTCTTTCGCGACCTGCGCACCTCGCCCGACGGCCTGAGCGAGCGCGAGGCTGCCCGCCGGCTGACCGTCTACGGGCCCAACACGCTCGTACGACGCGAGGGCCGCCGCTGGCCGCGCGAGCTCGCGCACCAGTTCACCCATCCGCTCGCGCTGCTGCTCCTCTGCGCCGCCGCACTGGCGGGCGTCAGTGGTGCCCCGAACCTGACAGGCGCGATCCTCGCGGTGGTCGGGTTGAACGCCCTGCTCGCCTTCGCGCAGGAGCGGCAGGCCGAACGCGCCGTGGAGGCCCTCGCCGGGTTCCTGCCCGACGACGCGACGGTGGTCCGCGAGAGCCGGCGACGGTCCGTGCCGGCCACCGAGCTGGTGCCGGGCGACGTCCTGGTGGTCGAGGAGGGCGACCGGGTCTCGGCGGACTCACGCCTGCTCTCGGGCGGGGTGGAGGTCGACCTCTCGGCGCTGACCGGCGAGTCCGTACCCGTGTTCCGCTCCGCCGAGTTCACGGACGGATCCGGGCCGCTGCTGAACGCCCGTGACCTGCTCTTCTCCGGCGCCGCGTGCACCGGCGGAGCGGCCGTGGCGGTGGTGACGGCAACGGGCATGCACACCGAGCTCGGCCGGATCGCCGCCCTCAGCCAGCGCACCCGGCGCGAGGAGAGCCCGCTGGAACAGCAGGTCAAGCGGGTCGCCCGGCTGATCGCGGTGATCGCGGTCGGAGTCGGACTCGCGTTCCTGCCGATGGGCTTGGCGGCCGGCCTCTCCCTGACGGCGTCCGTGGCGTTCGCCGTCGGACTGCTCGTCGCCAACGTGCCCGAGGGCCTGCTGCCGACGATCACCCTGGCGCTCGCTTCAGGCGTTCGCGACCTCGCCCGGCGCGGTGCGGTGGTCAAGCGGCTGTCCGCCGTGGAGACCCTCGGCTCGACCACGGTGATCTGTACCGACAAGACCGGAACGCTGACCGAGAACCGCATGCGGGTCACGGAGGTGTGGACCCCCGGAGCCGCGACGAACGGCACCCCCGTACCGGACAGCGAAGCCCTGCCACTCGCCGAAGCGGCCGCCACCTGCACCACCGCCGACCCGGCGGCGGGTCACGGAGACCCGACCGAACTCGCCCTCCTCGACCTGTCCGCCCGTCTGGGAAGCGATCGCACACCGTCTCGACGGGACGAGGAACGACGGGCCCTGTTCCGATTCGACCCGCGTATCAAGCTGATGACCACCGCGGACGCCCGTGACGGCTCGGTCGTCCTGCACACGAAGGGCGCCCCGGAGGAGGTGCTCACCCACACCACCGGGCTGCTCGACCACGGCGTCGAGCGCCCGATCAACGCGGCCGACCGTACGGAGGTGGTCAACGAAGTCGGCGAGCTCGCGGCGCGCGGCCTGCGCGTCCTGGCCGTCGCGCGCCGTGCCCTCGCTCCCGGGCAGCCGCTACCGAACCGCCGCGAGGACGCCGAGCACGACCTCTGCCTGATCGGCCTGGTCGCCATGTCCGACCCGCCGAGGCCCGAGGTGGCCGACGCCATCCGGAGGGCCCACCGGGCGGGGATCACCGTCCACGTGGTCACCGGCGACAACGGCCTGACCGCCGCGGCCGTCGCCGAGCAGGTCGGCATCGGCCACCGCGGCATGCGCATCGTCACCGGCACCGAACTCGACGCGATGGCCGACGACCGTCTGGACGCCTTGCTGGCCCGCGGCGAGGAGGTGATCTTCGCCCGGACCTCACCCGAGGCCAAACTGCGCATCGCCGACGCACTGCGGGCCGAAGGCCACACCGTCGCCATGACCGGCGACGGCGTCAACGACGCGCCCGCCCTGCGCCGCGCCGACATCGGCGTCGCCATGGGCCGCTCCGGCACCGAAGTCGCCCGGGAGGCCGCCACCATGGTGCTCACCGACGACGACTTCGCCACCATCATCGCGGCCGTCGAGGAGGGGCGACGCACCTACGACAACATCCGCAAGTTCATCGTCTACATCTTCACCCACGCCGTTCCCGAGGTCGTCCCGTTCCTGGTCTTCGCCCTCGCCGGCGGCGCCGTACCCCTGCCCCTCACGGTGATGCAGATCCTCGCCATCGACCTCGGCACCGACACGCTCCCGGCCCTGGCCCTCGGCCGTGAGCGCGCCGAACCGGGCCTGATGGACCGGCCGCCCCGGCCCCGCGCGGAGAAGGTGATCCAGCCGGCCATGCTCGCCAGGGCGTGGGGCTTCCTCGGTCTGATCTCCGCCGCACTGGTCATGGGTGGCTTCTTCCTCACCCTCGCCCTCGCCGGCTGGCACCCCGGCGACCCGACCGGCCGGGGCACCGCGCTGCACCTGCCGTACCAGCAGGCCACCACCGTGGCCTGGTTGGGTATCGTCGCCTGCCAGATCGGCACCGCCTTCGCCGCCCGGACCGACCGGGCGGCGCTGCGAGCCGTCGGCGTCCTCGGCAACCGCCAACTTCTCGGCGGCATCGGCTTCTCCCTCGCGTTCGCCGCCGCCGTCGTCTACCTCCCCGCGCTGCAGCGCGTGTTCGGCACCGCCGCCCTCTCTCCCGCCCAAGTCCTCGTCGTGGCACCCTTCCCGTTCCTTGTCTGGGGAGCGGACGAACTGCGCCGTGCGATCGTCCGCCGCCGTGCGACCGAGCCCCCACCCGAAACCCCGCCCGCGCCGGTGACACCGCTGCCAGGTCCGCCGAGCCCGCACCACCCGCTTCCGATCCTGCTCGCGCGGCACGGTTGGAGCGCCCACCGGCTCACCCACGCCCTCGGCGTCGGAGAGCACGCGGCCGCCGAGATCGTCGCGCACGCCCACCGGATCTCCACGGAGCACGGTCACCGGACGAGGTGAGCCGCTGTCCTGCGCCGCCCCACTGCCTCTCTCCCGTGGCGGCCCCGCGCCCAGTCCGTGCTGCGTTGGGCCGAACGGCCCTGATTCGGCGGCCGGTCGGGCCGGTAACCGAGGGCGCACGCCTCTCGAAGCTCCCTCCACCGCCGACGGACAGTGGCAGGGACAGAGCCCTCGACTTGCCTGGAGGCTGCCATGCGCCGTGTCATCCGCTTCCGTGAACTCGGCCGCGAGGACGTCGGCCTGGTGGGCGGCAAGAACGCCTCGCTCGGCGAGTTGATCACCGGTCTCGGCCCGACGGGAGTCCGGGTGCCGGACGGCTTCGCCACAACTGCGGACGCCTATCGCGAGCTGCTCGACGCAGGTGGTCTGCGTGAGCGGATCGCCGAGCAGGTCGGCCTGCTCCACAAGGGCGTTCCGCTGCCCGAGGTCGGCGCCGCGATCCGCTCCGCCGTCCTGGCCGCTCCGCTTCCGACCGCCCTCGCGCGCGAGGTCGTCGCGGCGTACGGGGACCTCGCCCGCGAGGCCGGGCGCACCGACCCCGATGTCGCGGTGCGCAGCAGCGCCACCGCGGAGGACCTGCCGGAGGCGAGCTTCGCCGGCCAGCAGGAGACCTTCCTCAACGTCCGCGGTGCCGACGCCCTGCTGGACGCCTGCCGCCGCTGCTACGCCTCGCTGTTCACCGACCGGGCGATCGACTACCGCGAGCGGATGGGCTTCGACCACCTCTCCCTGGCCCTGTCGGTCGGGGTGCAGCTGATGGTGCGCTCCGACCTCGCGGGCGCGGGCGTGGTGTTCACCCTGGACACCGAGACCGGCTTCCCGGGCGTGGTGGTCATCAGCGCCGCGTGGGGGCTGGGCGAGACGGTGGTCAGCGGCCAGGTGGACCCGGACGAGTACACGGTGTTCAAGCCGGTTCTCAAGGACCACCACCTCGACCCCGTGCTCCAAGTGCAGCTGGGCGCGAAGCGCCTCAAGGCGGTGTACGGCGAGGGCGGCTCGACCACGACCGTCGACACCGACGAGGACGAGCGGGCCCGCCCGGTACTCGGCCAGGGCGACGTCCGCACCCTCGCCGAGTGGGCGGTGGCAGTCGAGGAACACTACGGCTGCCCGATGGACCTGGAGTGGGCCAAGGACGGCATCACCGGGCAGCTGTTCCTCGTCCAGGCGCGGCCGGAGACCGTGCAGTCCCGCCGACACGGCGAGGTGCTGCGCCGCTTCCGCCTGACCGGAACGGGCGAGCGGCTGGTGGACGGCATCGCGGTGGGCGAGGCGGTCGGTGCCGGACCGGTGTGCGCGCTCGCCGAGCCGGTCGGGCTGGAGCGCTTCCCGCAGGGCGCCGTCCTGGTCACGGAGATCACCGACCCGGACTGGGAGCCGCTGATGAAGCGCGCGGCCGCAATCGTCACCGACCACGGCGGGCGCACCTCGCACGCCGCGATCGTCAGCCGGGAGCTGGGCGTGCCGGCGGTGGTCGGCACCGGGTCGGCGACGGCCGTACTGGCCGACGGGCGGGAGGTCACGGTCTCCTGCGCCGAAGGCGCGGAGGGTCACGTCTACGCGGGCCGGGTCGCCTTCGAGGCGACCGAGATCGATCTCGGCTCGCTTCCTGCCACCCGGACCAAGGTGATGCTCAACCTCGCCGACCCGGGTGCCGCCTTCCGCTGGTGGCGGCTGCCGGCGGACGGCGTGGGCCTGGCCCGTACCGAGTTCGTGGTCGCCCACCAGGTGCGCGTCCACCCGATGGCCCTGGTCCACCCCGAGCGGCTGTCCGCCGAGGACCGGCGGCTGGTGGACGAGCTGGCGTACGGCTACCCGGACCGTACCGACTACTTCGTCGACCGGTTCGCCCGAGGCGTCGCCCGGATCGCCGCCTCCCGCTGGCCGGACCCGGTGGTGGTGCGCACCAGTGACTTCAAGACCAACGAGTACGCCAGGCTCATCGGCGGCGCTCCCTTCGAACCCGTCGAGTCCAACCCGATGATCGGCTGGCGCGGCGCGAGCCGCTACTACGACCCCGGCTACCGCGAGGGCTTCGCCCTGGAGTGCCGGGCGCTGCGCCGGGCCCGGGACGAACTCGGGCTGACCAACGTCGTGGTGATGATCCCGTTCTGCCGCACCCCTCAGGAGGCCGACCGGGTCCTGTCCGTGATGGCCGACAACGGGCTCACCCGAGGCGCGAACGGCCTGCGGGTGTACGTCATGGCCGAGATCCCGGCCAACGTGCTGCTCGCCGAGCAGTTCGCCGAACGCTTCGACGGCTTCTCCATCGGCAGCAACGACCTCACCCAGCTCACCCTGGGCGTCGACCGCGACTCCGCTCTGCTGGCCCACCTCTTCGACGAGCGCGACCCGGCCGTGACCCGCAGCATCGAGTCCCTGATCGCGACCGCCCACGCGGCCGGTCGCCACGTCGGCCTCTGCGGCCAACGCCCCAGCAACGACCCGGACTTCACCCGGTTCCTGGTCCAGGCCGGGATCGACTCGATCTCCGTCACCCCGGACAGCTTCGCCGCGGTGAAGCGCGCCGTGGCCACGGCCGAAGAACGCTGCTGACATGGCGCCCACCCGGCGAGCCGGCCGTGCCCGTACCGAGAACCGACGAGGAGAGCGCCAGGAGCACCGCCACCACCCAGCGGCCGGCCCGGACGACAGAGGCGCCGAACGACCGCCGAACGACACGAACGTGGAGATGTGCGATGAACGAGAAGGACGAACGACCGGCCAGGATCGTCGTGGGAGTGGACGGATCTCCGCCTTCCAGGGCCGCGCTGGCCTGGGCAACCCGCTATGCCGAGGCCACCGGGGCCACCGTGGATGCGGTGATCGCCTGGCAGTATCCCGTCGGATACGGCTGGCCCGCACCTGGTCTCCAGGCGTTCGATTTCGAGGACAACGCCCGTCAGGCTCTGGCCGACGCCGTGAGCGAGACGGGGGCCGGCGCCCCTCGGGTCCAGATCCGACAGCACGTCGTCCAGGGCCACCCCGCCACCGCCCTCCTCGAATCCGCCGACGGCGCGCACCTGCTCGTCGTGGGAAACCGCGGACACGGCGGCTTCACCGGAGCACTACTCGGCTCGGTCAGCCTGCACTGCGTCCACCACGCGCACTGCCCGGTCGTCGTCGTCCGTGGCGAGACCGGATCCCGACCCGAGTCGTGACCGGCCCGGGGAGTCGATGGGGACGCCGAATGCATGTCGGGACACCCCCGTGCCCAGCTCGTCGCTCCTGCATCTTCGTCCGGCCCTCGACCGGCGAGCGGGCCGGGTGAGGCCGGAGAGTCGAAGGGCCGCAGGTCGTCCACCTCGCCGGGCCTCCTCCACCCTCGCGGATCCGGAACGCTGCCCCCAGCGGCTTGGGGCCTCGGTGTGCGGGGCTCCTCCGCCCTCGTCCCGCGGCACGTCCGGCTTTGCCGACGCGCCGGTGACGGCCCCCGACAGGTCCTGGCCGATGGGGTCCACCGGCGGGTCGAACGGCCCTGCCCTCCGGAGCCCGGCGGCGGTCTCCTGGACGCAAGGGCCTGGTTCTCGCACCGCCCCCGCCAGATGAACCCTGTCGAGCCCGGACCGACCATCCCAGCCCGAGAAACCCAGGAGCCGATGATGACCACGACAACCCCGAACTCGATGCGCACCAAACGGTGGTCCCTGCGCCTCGACCTCTTCGAGGAGGGTGACACCACCAAGGTCCACGCCACCCTCGACACGGGCGACAACACCCTGGAGGCCCGCACCGCCGCCCACCGTAACCCCCTCGACCCTCCCGTCCCGGAGATCGGCGACGAGTACGCCGCCGGCCGCGCCCTGATCGACCTCGGCCACCGGCTCCTGCGTGCGGGCCTCGCCGATGCGGCCGCCAACGACCGCTCCGCGGGTGCCTGAGACGACCCGCGCTCTCCGTCACCGCCCTGGCGTACTACTACATCCAGAACCAGTGGCAGCGGATCAAACAGGCCGGGCCGGTTCACATCCCCGATGACATGACGATGTACGGCAATCGCCACTTCTTCGCCTCGAACTGCCTCACCCACAACATCCCGCATCACCGACGTCGCCGATCGGATGGGCCACAAGAGCATCGACGTCACCTTCAAGATCTACCGCCACCTGATGCCCGGCTCCATCGGCCGCGCCGCACAGCTCCTCGAGCTCGGACTCGCTGCCTGACTAGTCGGGGTGGCAGTGGCGTCAAGCGGCCGACATGCGCTGCTGCTCACCCGGCCGAACGCCGTCGCCGCCGACAAGGCGTACTCGTCGAAGGCCAACCGTGCCTACCTGCGCAGACGCGGGATCACCGCGGTGGTCCCGGAGAAGGCGGACCAGGCGGCCAACCGCAGACGCAAGGGCTCCGCGGGCGGCCGGCCGGTCACCTTCGATCCAGACCGCTACAAGCGGCGCAACCACGTCGAACGGTGCTTCCAGAAGATCAAGACATGGCGCGGCCTGGCCACCCGGTACGACAAGAGCCCGGAAAGCTACACGGCAGGCCTGCACCTCCGCGGATCGATCATGTGGCTGAAGTCCCTGACCTCAACCACATGATCCGAACTTCAAACGGCTCCTAGGGCACTGAGCTTCAACCCCGAGCGGCGCAGCGCACGAACACCCGGACGCGACCGCCCGCCCCGCCCGGCCCGGACGGCCCCTGCCCACCCCCCGGGCAGGGGTCGTCCCCTTTCGTCAGACGCCCGGCTCCACCGGCGGCTGCGTCGGCTCCGGCAGGGTGCGGAACAGCGCCCAGCTCAGCAGCGGCATCGCCACCAGCGGCACCAGCGCCGTCCGCAGCGAGGTCGCGTCCGCAAGGCCGCCGATCAGCGGGCCGGCCAGGCCGCCGATGCTCACGGTCAGCCCGAGGGTGATCCCGCTCGCCGTGCCGATCCGCGAGGGCAGGTAGTCCTGCCCCAGCGTGACCTGGAGCGAGAACGGCACGTACAGGCCCGCCGAGGTCAGCGCCACGCAGACGTACAGCGCCGGCCCGGGCACCACCAGCACCCCGGCCACCGCCACCGCCGCGACCAGGTACGACCAGCCCGCCACCGCCACCCGCCCCCACCGTTCCGCCAGCGCCCCGCCCAGCACCGAGCCCACCGCGCCGCCCGCGTACAGCACCACCAGCGCCGCCGTCCCCGCCCCCGAGCCGCCGCCGAGCCGCTGGGTGACGTACAGCGACAGGAAGGTGCTCAGCCCGGTGAAGACGATCGAGCGGCACACCACGGCCAGCGACAGCCGGACGAAGGCGGCCCGGTCGTCCCGGCCCGGCCGGCTGACCGGGCCCGCCCCGGCGGCCCGTTGCCGGGCCAGCGCGCGCAGCACCGGCAGGCACAGCACCGCCCCGGCGAGGGCCGGCAGCAGGAGCAGCGGGGTCAGCCGCAGCCCGCCGAGCCCGACCACGGCGGCGACCAGCAGCGGGGCCCCCGCGAAGCCCAGGTTGCCGCCCAGGGAGAACCAGGCCATCCCCCGGTGCCCGGACCCCCGGGCCACCGCCCTCGCCACCCGCGCGGACTCCGGATGGTAGGCCGCCACGCCGATGCCGGACAGCGCCACCCAGGCGAGCATCGACCCGTACGAGTCGCCCAGCCCGCAGAGCCCGATGCCCGCGCCGCCCACCAGCGTGCTGACCGGCAGCAGCCAGGGCAGCGGCCTCCGGTCGGTCACCGCCCCGAACAGCGGCTGGGCCACCGAGGACAGCAGCGAGGCGGCCAGCACCACGCCCGAGACGGCGGCGTAGCCGTAGCCCCGCTCGGCGACCAGGAAGGGCACCAGGGCCGCCACCGCACCCTGGTAGACGTCCACGCAGGAGTGCCCGAGGGACAGCAGGGTGATCGACGTCCGCCCCGACAGCCCTCGCGTCGGTCCGGCTGCCCGTTTAGTTCGAGTGGTTTGAGTGCTCACCCGGACATGCTGGAACCGGCACCCCCGATCGGACTTCCGATAATCTGCCAGGCAATGTCGCCAATCCGCCACGATCCCGTCGCCCCCACCCGGGCCCAGCTGCTCGCCCCCGGCACCGGGATCGACGCCCACCGCCACGACGACCACCAGATCGCCTACGCCGCCCGGGGCGTGGTCGCCATCACCACCGACGCGGGCTCCTGGGTCGCCCCCGGCACCCGCGCGCTCTGGATCCCGGCCGGCACCGTGCACGCCCACCAGGCGCACGGCGAACTCGAGCTCCACCTGATCGGCCTGCCCGCCACCGAGAACCCGCTCGGCCTGGACCGGCCCACCGTCCTCGCCGTCGGCCCGCTGCTGCGCGAACTGATCGTCGCCCACACCCGCGCCCCTGCGCAGGACAGCCCCGAGCGCTCCCGGCTGCGCGCCGTCCTGCTCGACCAGCTGCGTGCCTCGCCCCAGCAGCCGCTGCACCTGCCGACCCCCGCCACGCCGCTGCTCCGGGCCGTGTGCGCGCTGCTGTACGCCGACCCCGCCGACCGCCGCACCCTCGCCGAACTCGGCCGGGCGGTCGGCGCCAGCGACCGGACGCTGTCCCGGCTGTTCCGCGCCGAGCTCGGCATGACCTTCCCCCAGTGGCGCACCCAGCTGCGGCTGCACCACGCCCTGGTGCTGCTCGCCGAGGGTCGGCCGGTCACCGCCGTCGCCCACCGGTGCGGCTGGTCCTCCGCCAGCGCCTTCATCGACGTCTTCCGCCGCACCTTCGGCCACACCCCGGGCCACGCGCCCGACGACCGCCCGGCGCGCTGACCGGCTCCCTGGCCGCCTCCGTCGCGTGCCGAGCCCCCGGTTCGTCGGTGCCGGGTGGCAGGCTGGGAGGCATGTGCGGCCGCTTCGTCTCCACCACCACGCCCCAGGACCTCGTCTCGCTGCTCGGAGAGCTCCGGTGGGACCCGGCCGAAACCCTCGCGCCGAGCTGGAACGTCGCCCCCACCGACGCCGTCCCGGCCGTCCTGGAACGCGTGGACCGCGAAACCGGCGAACTGCTGCGCCAGCTCCGCCCGCTGCGCTGGGGCCTCGTGCCGTCCTGGTCCAAGGACCCGTCCGGCGGCGCCCGGATGATCAACGCCCGCTCGGAGACCGTCGACAGCAAGCCCGCCTTCCGCAAGGCCTTCCGGGCCCGCCGCTGCGTCATCCCCGCCGACGGCTACTACGAGTGGCGCGAGGTGCCCGCCACCGCCGACCGCAAGAAGTACAAGCAGCCGTACTTCCTCAGCACCGGCGCCACCATGCTGATGGCCGGCCTGTACGAGTTCTGGCGCGACCCCGCCCGCCCCGAGGACGACCCGCTCGCCTGGCTCGCCACCACCACGGTCATCACCACCGACGCCACCGACTCCGCCGGGCGGGTGCACGACCGGATGCCGCTCACCGTCGCCCCCGACGACGTCCCCAGCTGGCTCTCCCCCGCCCACACCGACCCCGCCGAACTCCACCACCTGCTGCGCCGGCCCGCCGACGGCGCCCTGCGGGTACGCGCCGTCCCACCCGTCGTCAACAGCGTCCGCAACAACGGCCCCGAGCTGCTCGCCGCCGCCCCGGACCCGCTGGGTCTCGCCGACTGACGACGGCCCGGCCACCGCCCGACCACCGCCCGCTCCCACCCGGGCCCCGCCCAAACCCCGGGAGGCCGCCGATCCGCTGACAGCGCGTCCGACCTGCACTACGGTAGGCGGGCAGAGCAGGACACGGGGGCGGGGGCGAGGGCGGCGCGGTGTTGATGTCCATCACGGCACACGGGCGTCCCGAGAACGGCATGCCCGGCCCGGAGCCCGACGAGCAGCGCCGCCGCCCCGGCTCGCCGTTCGCCGGCGGCCGTGACCCGCACGTCGCCGTCCTCCCGCCCGAGGCCGCCCGGGCCGCGCTGACCGTCCGGGCCACCACCCCGACCCCCAACCTCCCGCCCCGGGCCGCCGGCCGACTCATCGGCCGGGAGGGCGAGTTGCGCGCCGTCGGCGAAGCCCTCGGACACGCGGACGGCGGCGGGCTGGTCACCCAGGCCACCACCCTGCACGGGCTCGGCGGCGTCGGGAAGACCAGCCTGGCCCTGCACTACGCCTACGCCCGGGCCGGGGACTACCGGCTGATCTGGTGGATCACCGCCGAGTCCGAGGGCCAGCTCGCCGAGGCCTTCGCCGGGCTCGCCGTCCACCTCCACCCCTCCTGGGCGCTCACCGCCCCACCCGGCCAGCAGGTCGAGTGGGCCATCGCCTGGCTGCGCGCCCACGACCGCTGGCTGCTCGTCTACGACAACGCCGAGGACCCGGCCCACCTGACCCCCTACGTCGGCCGACTCCTCGGCTGCGGCCACCAGTTGGTCACCAGCCGGCGCGCGAGCGGCTGGCACCCCGGGATCCGGCCGGTGCGCGTCGACGTCCTCGACGCCCCCGAGGCCGCCCGGCTGCTGTGCGCCACGGCGTACACCGGCGACACCCTGGACGCCGCGGAGCAGGCCGAGGCCCGGGCGCTGGCCGACGAACTCGGCCACCTGCCGATCGCCCTCGCCCAGGCCGGCGCCTACGTCCAGCAGACCGGCACCACCTTCGCCGCCTACCGCGAACTGCTGCGCGCCACCGGCCCGGTGGGTCCGGGCGCCGAGTCCACCGTGGCCCGGCTCTGGCGGACCACGCTGCGGACCGTCCAGCACACCGCGCCGTTCGCCGTCGAGCTGCTGCGCACCCTGGCCTGGTACGCCCCCGAGGCGCTGCCGCGCGAGGTGCTCACCCCGTACGGCTCCCGCCGGCCCGAGGAGGTCGACCGGGCGCTGCGGCTGCTCGCCGACTACCACCTGATCACCCTCGGCGAGACGGTCGCCGTCCACCGGCTGCTCCAGGCCGTACTGCGCAAGGCCGACGGCGATCGCACCTTCCGGCAGCGGGCCGAACACCACCTGGCGGCGGCCGCCACCCGGCTCTGGCCCTCGGGCGGCCCCGGCCTGCGGCGCGCCCTGCTGCCGCACGTCCGGGACCTGGCCGACAGCGGCCCGTCCGACCGGCCGACGGCCGGCACCGTCGCGCTGTACGAGCTGGCGGCGGCCGAACTCACCGACCGGGCTCAGCGGGTGTACGCCGTACGGCTGGTCGAGGCGGTGGCGGACGCCCAGCGCCGGCTGCTCGGCGAGGACCACCCGGACACCCTCACCACGCTCGGACGGCTCGGCCGGCTCCAGGCCAAGACCGGAGACCCGGCCCGGGCCCTCGAACTCTGCCTGGACGTGGTCGCCCGGCGCACCCGCCTCCAGGGCGCGGACCACCCGGACACCCTCACCGACCGGCACACCCTCGCCCAGGCCCACCGCAAGGCCGGTCAGCACGAGCTCGCCGTCGCCGAGTACCGCGCCGTCGTCGCCGACCGGGCCCGGGTGCTGGGGCCGGACCACCCCGACACCATGCACAGCCGGGCGAGCCTGGCGTACGCCCTCCAGGTGGCCGGGCAGCACCGGGAGTCGGTGGCCGAGTACGAGCAGCTGGTGGCGGACGCGGAACGGGTGCTCGGCACCGACCACCCGGACGCGGTGACCCGGCGCAGCGGCCTGGCCTTCGCCCAACTCGCCGCCGGCCACTACAGTTCGGCGATCGCCCGGTACGAGCAGGTGGTCGCCGACCGGACCCGGCTGCTCGGCCCCGACCACCCCGACACCCTGAACGGCCGCCGCTGGCTCGCGGCCGCCCACGCCGACACCGGCGACCACCTGGCGGCGCTCGCCGCCTACCGGGCCCTCGTCGCGGACTGCACCCGGGTGCAGGGCCCCGACCACCCGCAGACCCTCTACGCCCGCAAGCGCCTGGCCTCCGTCCTCCGCAAGTCCGGCCGGCCCGCCCTCGCCGTGGCCCGGTTCGAGGAGGTCGTGCCCCACTACACCCGGGTGCTGGGCCCCGACCACCCGCACACCCTGAACGCGCGCAGCGGACTGGCCCGCGCCCACCGGGAGGCCGGCACGCCCGAGCTCGCGGTCGAGCAGCACCGCGCCCTGGTCCGCGACCGCACCCGCATCCAGGGCGAGGGGCACCCCGACACCCTGGAGGAGCGCAGCTTCCTGGGCTTCGCCCTGCGCGTCGCCGGACGGCCCGCCGAGGAGGTCGAGGAGCTGGAGCGGCTGGTCGCCGACCGGGCCCGGTTCCAGGGCCCCGACCACCCCGACACCCTGGACGAACGCTCCGGCCTCGCCCGGGCCCTGCACGCCGCCGGCCGCCCGCGCGACGCACTCGCCGTGCGGCGCCGGCTCCTCGCCGACCGGCGACGGGTCCATGGCGACGACCACTTCGAGACCTTCGACGCCCGGCTGCGGCTGGCCCGCTCCCTCGACGAGGCCGGACAGCACCGGAAGGCGGCCGAGGTGTGCGACCGCCTGGTCGCCGACCGTCAACGAGCTGTCGGCCCCGACCACCCGGACGTGCTCACCACCCGCTGGTGGCAGGCCTCGATCCGCTCCAACGCCTGCGACTACCGCAAGGCGCTGACCCTGTTCCGGCTGCTGCTGGCCGACCGTGTCCGTATCCAGGGCCCCGACCACCCCGCCGTGCTGAACACCCGCTTCTGGCTGGCCACCACCCACCGCAACCTCGGCCGGCACCGCGAGGCCCTGGCCCAGTACGAGGCGCTGCTCGCCGACCGTGTCCGTATCCAGGGCCCCGACCACTCCGACGTCCTGAACACCCGCTTCTGGCTCGGCCACAGCCACCAGTCCCTGGGCGACCACCGCCGCGCCCTGGAGCTCTACGAGGCCCTGGTGGCCGACCACGTGCGGATCCACGGGCCGGACCACCCGGACAGCATCGACGCCCGGGTCAGCTGCTTCGCGCTCCATCTGAACACCAGGAACCACCGCCGGGCGGTCGAGCTGGCCGAATCCCTGGTGCGGGACCGGACCAGGCTCCAGGGCGCCGACCACCCAGAGACTCTGACCGCCCGCCACTGGCTGGCGACCGCGCACCAGAACGCGGGCGCCCACCACCGGGCGGACCAGCTGTTCGCCGCCCTGGTCGAGCACCGCGCTCGCGTCCAGGGCCCCGACCACCCCGACACGCTGCTGGCCCGCTACGCCCACGCGTCCGCCCGCCAAAGCGCCAACGACCCGCAACGCGCGGTTCCGCTGTTCGAGGCGCTGGTCGCCGTCTGCGACCGGGTCCTCGGCCACGAGCACCCGGACACCCTCAACATCCGCATCGAGCATGCCCTCAGCTGCCACGAGGCCGGCGAGCACGAGCGGGCGGCCGAGCTGTTCGAGGCGCTCGCCGCCGACCTCGTCCGGGTCCTCGGCCCGGACCACCCCACCACCGTCCGGTGCCGGCGCAAGCGCGCCTCGGCCTGGCAGGGATCCGACGAACACCCCAGAGCCATCGCCGAGTTCACCTCGCTGGTGGCCGACCTCACCCGGGTCCACGGACCGGAACACCCGCACACGCTGGAGATGCGCGGGGAGCTCGCCCGCTCGTACTCCCGGGCCGGCGACCACCGCCGCGCCGCGGAGTCGTTCGCGGCCCTGGTCGCCGACCGCACCCGGATCCTGGGCCCGGACTACCGGGACACCCTCGACGCCCGGTGGTGGCAGGCCCTCGCCCAGAGCGATGCCGGCCACCACCGCAGGGCGGGCGAACTGTTCACCGCCCTGGTCGCCGACCGCACTCGGGTGCTCGGCGCCGACCACCCGGACACCCTGAACACCCGCTGGTGGGAGGCGGCCTCGTGCCGCTCGAACGGTGACCTCGACCGGGCCCGGCAGCTGTGCGAGCACCTGCTCGCCGACCGCCTGCGGCTCGACGGCCCGGACCACCCGGAGACCCTCGAGACCCGGTACCTCCTCGCCTGGGCCCACCGGACCGCCGGCGACCACCTGCTCAGCATCCGGCTCAGCGAGGCCCTGCTGCTCGACCGGATCCGGATCCACGGCCCCGACCACCCGGCCGTCCTGACCGCCCGGAGCGTCCTCGCCGCCGACCTCGCGTACGCCGGACTGCGCCGACAGGCCGTCACCGACCGGGAGCAGCTGGCCACCGACCACGACCGCGTCCTCGGCCCTGACCACGCCGACACCTTCGCCGTCCGCTCCCTGCTCGCCCAGGAGCTCGCCAAGACCGGCGAACCGGACCGGGCGACCGCGCTCCTCACCGACCTGGTCACCGCCCGGTGCCGGACCCAGGGGCCGGACCACCCGGACACCCTGGAGGAGCGGCACGAGCTCGCCCACACCCACCGCCTCGCCGGACGCCACCGGCAGGAGATCGCCGAGGTCCGGGCGCTCCTCGCCGACCACGAACGCGTCGACGGCCCGGACCACCCCGCCACCCTGACCGCCCGCCACCACCTGGGCCACGCCCTCCGCCACGGCTGGCAGCACGACCGCGCCGACGCGCTCTACCGGGCCCTGCTCGCCGACCGCAGCCGGATCCTGGGAGCCGACCACCCCGAGGTGCTCGACGTCCGGGACAGCCTCGCGCGCAACCTCGCCGCGGCCGGCCGCCACGCCGAGGCCACCGCCGCCTACCGCGACGCGATGACCCACGCCCTCGCCGTGTACCGGCCCGGGCACTCCTTCGTCCGCGAGCTCCGCCGCGACCTCGCCAGGACCCTGCTGCTGGCCGGTGAGACCACCGCGGCCGTCGCCGAACTGGCCCCGCTGGCGCAGGAGTGGAGCCGGCTCACCGGTCCGGGCCTGCCCGAGCTGGTGCACGCCGGCTGCGTCCTCGCCTTCGCCCGGCACCTGGACGGGCAACCCGAACCCGCGCTCCGGCTGGCCGGCGACCTGGTCGCCACCGCGACCGCCGCCCTCGGCGACCAGGACGACGCCACCGTCCCGGCCCGCCTGACCGAGGCACTCCTGCTCGCCGACGGACCCCGCCCGCTGCGGGCCGTCGTCCGGCTGGAGGAGCTCGCGGAGGCCTGTGCCGAGACCCGGGGACCGCGCAGCCCGCTCACCCTGGAGGTCCGCCAGGGCCTGGCCCACGCCCGGCTGCGCGCCGGGGACGCCGACGGGGCGATCCGGGTGTACGAGCGGATCATCGCCGACCGGCTCACCGTCGGGGACGCCTCGCCGACCACCGCGCTGCTGGCCGGTCACCGGGAGGCCGAGGACGTCGCCGTCAGCGTCGGCGCCCTGCGCACCGGGCCGGTCCCCGTCGCTCCCAGCCTCGCCGTCGGACTGGCCCGGGCGCTCGCCGCGGACGGGCGCCACGACACCGCCCGGGCGTTGCTGGCGGCGGTCCGCGTCGGGCGCGAGGCCCTGATGGGCCCCGGGCACCCGCTGACGGCCGAGGCCCGTACCGCGCTGACCCGGCTCGACCGCGCGGAGCCCGCGCCCCAGCCCCCGCCCGTCTTCGGCGCACCCTTCCCCGTCCAGGCCGCACCGCACCCCCAGGCCGGGCCAGCCCACCCCCAGGCCGGGCCGGCCCACCCCCAGGCCGGGCCGGCCCACCCCCAGGCCGGGCCGGCCCACGCCCAGGCCGCGCGGGGCCACGCCGGGCTCGGCCGGGGTGCGCCGGAGCTGCTCCCCCGCCGTACCCGCGGCTCGGTGCACCGCGCCGTCGAACCACCGGCACCCCGGCCCGCCTGGCGGCCCCGCCTCACCCTGGTCGAGGACCCCGCCGTAGGCGTCACCACCCACGTGGAGTTCCACCTCGAACCCGCGGACGGCTCCGTACCCGCCGTCCTCCCCGAGCTGCGCCTGGTCGCCGCCGTGTCCCCCGAGGCCCTGCTCGACCCGCCCGTCGCCGACCACGTCCCCGCCGGTGCGCCCGCCCGGTTCGCGCTCACCCCGGCCGTGGCCGGCCCGCACACCGTCCGGATCACCGTCTTCGACCGGGGTCACGGCGCCGTCCTCCAGGACCTCTCTGCCGTCCTGGACGTCCCCGACGTCCCCGACATCCCCACCAACGTCCCCACCGACGTCCCCGCAGAAGCCGAAGACCAGGAGCAGGAGTAGATCGACGTGCCCCGGGACCTCCAAGTCGCCGTCCGCCAGAACCCCTCGGCCGACTACACCCGGCTGCCCCGGCAGCTCGGCCCCACCGACGGCGTCCCGCCCAAGGGCCCGGCCCCGCTGGACCTGATCGTCTCGCTCCGCCGCCACGGCGACGAGCTCCACGTCAGCGCCTTCCGACCGGGCGAGCGCACCCCCGGGAACCGCAGCCACCGGGCCCGGCTCACCGTCTCCGCGCCCGAACTCCTCGCCAAGGCCGCCCGGTTACGCTCCATCTGGCGCGACCGGCTGATCGGCTACGACCCCGACCCGTACCACCCCTACCCCTTCGCCACCACCGTCGACTTCACCCCGCTCGCCGAGGTCGCCGAGCGCAAGGTCGCCGAACTCGCCGAGGAAGGGCGGTACTTCCTGGAGACGATGTTCGAGGGGGGCGACCGCAGCCTGGTCCTGTTCCGCGACTACCTGAACCGCACCCTCACCGAGCACGGCTCGCTGCGGATCAGCTTCGACTCGGACCTCCACCTCCCCTGGCCGATGCTCGCCGTCGAGGGCCACCAGCCGGACGACTGGGCCGACTTCCTCGGCCACCGCCACCAGGTCGAGCAGACCGGCGCCGCCTACCCGCCGATCCAGTCGCCCTCCTCCCCCCGCGCCAAGCCCGTCACCAGCCTCAACACCGACGACCAGCTCACCGGCATCGGCCGGGCGCCCGAGGTCCGCAAACTGCTGGAGGACCGCTCCCAGCTGACCGTGCGCACCGAGTCGGACCGGCTGCTGGAGGCGCTGTCCGCGGCCGTGCTGGACGAGGACGTCATGTACTTCTGGTGCCACGGCCAGTTCGTCGCCAACGACTCACCGTACGAGCAGCTCGCCGTGCGGCTCTCCGACGACCGGCACATCGACGCCGAGCTGGTGCGCCGCCACCGCCGCCGCCACCTCGACCGGCCGGATGCCGTGTTCCGGCCGTTCGTGCTGCTGAACGCCTGCCACACCGGGCAGTCGGCAGCCGCCGAACTCGACCACCTGGGGCGGGCGTTGGTCGACCTGGGCGCAGACGGCGTGCTTGGGCCGCAGCTCCAGATCCCGCAGGAGTTCGCCGCCGAGTACGCCTTCGCCTTCCTCGACCACTACCTGACCGGCGAGTTCACGGCCGGCGAGATCACCCAGCAGCTGGTGCGGTGGTTCGCCCGCGAGTACTGCAACCCGCTGGCGCTCGCCTACTCCCTGCACTGCGGCATCGACAGCATCCTGGAGCTCAACCCGTGACCGCACGCGTGCACCCGGCCTCGACAGCCACCGTACGGCCCGCGACCGTCGACCTGGACGAGCACGGCCGGCTGCTCGTCCCCGGTACGAGCACTCCCGTCCCCGAGGCCAGGGTCGCCGACCACCTGGCCCGGCACCTGCGGATCCCCGAGTGGGCGACCGACCTGTACGTGTACGTGCACGGCTGGCAGACCAGCCCGGCCGCCGCCGACCGCTCGGCCGCCGCCCTGGTCGAGCGGGCGGTCGCCCTGCACCGCGCCGCACCCGCCGGCTACCCGGGGCTGGCCGCCGGGTTCCGCCCCTGGTGCGTGGTGGTGCGCTGGCCGTCCTCCAGCCTGCCGTCCCTGCACGGCTACCGGCGGATCCGCGAGCGGGCGCACGCGATGAGCGCCCGGGGCCAGGCCGGGCGCATCCTCGGCCACCTGCTCGGCTACCTCGACACCGGCCGGGGCCGACCGGACGCCCCGCGGGTGCTGGCCAACCGGCACGGCCAGTACCTCCACCTGCTTGGGCACTCCTTCGGCGGCCGCTTCCTCTGCGAGGCCGTCCAGTACGCGGCCGACCGCCCGGCCGGGCCCCCGGTGCTCAGCTGGACCGCCCGGCCCGGCGACCCGAGCCGCCCGTTCACCGTCGACAGCGCCCTGGTCTTCCAGATGGCCGCGCCCCGGGACGCCTTCACCCGGCTCTTCCCCCGGCTGTTCCTCGGCCCCGGCCGGGCCGGCGCCCCGCTGCGCGGCCCGCTGGTGCTGACCCACTCGCGCTGGGACCGCGCCACCGGCTTCTGGCACCTGCGCGCCGAGGGCCACCCCGGCATCGGCCACTCCGGCACCGGCGCCGCCCCCGTCCCACAGTTCACCACCCGGCTGCGGCCGACCGACTCCCCGTACCCGCACGCCGACCTCGACCACCCGATCGTCAACGTCGACGCCGGCCACCGCTACCGCGGCAGCCTCGCCGCCCGTCACCTCCACCCCTCCGGCGCCCACTCCGACTTCCACCACCCGGAGTCCGCCCACCTGCTGCTCAGCCTGGCCTCGCACTCCCGCTGAGCCGCGGTCCAACGCTGGTCAGCGCTGGTCAGCGCTGGCGGACGGCGGTGAACCCGCAGACCGGTGTGCAGAGCGTGACGATGCCGCTGTAGCGGTAGTTGGTGCGCCCCCGCGAGATGGTGTGCACCGTCAGCTTCTCGCGCAGGGTCAGCTGGTGGCAGCGCGGGCAGGCCGCGTCGACCTGCTTGCCCCAGGGGCGGTTGGGGTTGAGCTTGCTGATCGCCACCCCCATCAGGACCACGGACAGGCCGGTGCCGATGAAGCCGACCGCCTGCCAGACGCCCTTCCCGGACTCGCGGCGGTCGATCATCTCGTCGTAGCTGAACGTGCCCCCGCCGCCGCGGTTGGAGATGATCTGGCAGGTGTTCTGCCTGGTCATGGTCTGGCCGTCGCAGTCCGGGGCGCTGGTCGGATCGGGCTTGCCGACGACCAGCGCCAGGAAGAGACCGAGACCGGCCAGCAGGACCAGCACCACCAGCGCCGTGGCCCGGCTGCGACCGGTCTGCAGGCGCGTGCGCTCCTTCACGGCCGTCTCTATCACCGCGTGCGCCATGTTGCTGCCGTCGACCGCCACCACGTGTCTCCTGTTGTTCGCGTTCTGTGCTCCGTTGTTCCCCGGCGGACCGAGGCCGACACGAACCCACCATCATCAGGTCGTTCCCGTGCGGTACTTGGTGAGAGCTTGACCCTGTCGTGACCCCTTCGAGGCCGATGCCCGACGAATGCCCCCGGCGGCTGCCCGACGGATTCCCGCGACGGATGCCCGACGGATTCCCGTACCGGATGCCCCCGGCGGTGCTCAGCCCCGCGCCTCCAGGGACGCCAGGTAGGCTGCGGCCTTCTCCGGGTCGAGCAGCCACTCCTCGACGTCCTCCGGGTGGTCGAAGCAGTTGGCGAACCGGTCGGCCACGGCCGGGAACCGACCGGCGGCGCCGAACAGTTCGATCGCGTGCGGGGGTGCCGGGCGGAGCATCGCGTTCGACCAGTCGGTGACGGCCCGGCCGGTCTCCGCCCAGAAGCGGTCGAAGGCGGCCTGCTGGAAGTCCCGGTCGAAGGGCTTGTCGCCGTGCGCGAGGATCGCCTCCAGGTACGCGGCTGCGCACTTGGCGGCGGCGTTGGCGCCCTGCCCGGTGATCGGGTCGTTGGTGACGACCACGTCGGCGACACCCAGCACGGCGCCGCCGCCCGGCAGTTCGCCGACCGGACGGCGGACCACCGGGGCGAAGCGGCCGGCCAGGGTGCCGCCGGCGTCGGTGAGTTCGACGCCGGCGCGGGCGCGATCGTACTCCCAAGGAGTGAAGGTCTTCATCAACTCCAGCGTCACCCGCAGGTGTTCGCCCGGGTCGCGGAGCCCGTCGAAGGCGTCCGCCGGACCGCCCGGCTGGGCCTCCCAGAGCAGGATGTCGCAGGGCCCGGCGGCCGTCAGGGCCGGTACGACGAAGAACTCGCCGACGCCGGGCACCAGGTTGCAGCGCACCGCCGGGAACTCCTCGTCGGGGCGCGGCGCCAGCCCGTGCACATAGCTCGCGGCGAGCGCGCGCTGTGGACGCCGGAACGGGGAGCGCTCCTCGTCGCGCTCGAACAGCGAGGCCAGTCCGCCCTTTCCGGAGGCGACCAGCACCAGGTCGTAGGAGCCGGCGAGGTGTTCGACGTCGGCGGCGCTCACCTGCCGCACCTCCAGCCGGCCGCCGCGCTCGGCGTAGAGCTCCAGCCAGGTGGACATCTTCAACCGCTGGTCGACGGACTGGGCGTGGGCGGCGAGCCGTCCGGTCCAGTCGATCACCCTGGCCGCGCCCGGGCCGCTGACCGACAGTCCGATGCCCTCGATCCGGGGCGCCGCACCGGCCCACAGGTCCAGGCCGAGGGCGCGTTCGTGGCGCAGCGCGGAGTCGAACATGCACTGGCTGGACAGCACCTGACCGTCCCGCACCTCCTGGGCGTCACGGTTGGTCAGCAGCGTGACGTCGTAGCCGTGGGACTGCAACCCGAGGGCCAGTTGGAGGCCGGCCTGTCCGGCGCCGACGATCAGAATCCTGCGCATCGCCCCTGCTCTCCTGGTGGTCCGTCCGGTCCCGACCGCCCGCGGGCCCGGCTGCCAGGGTCTGGATATCAGTCCGGAGCGTCCGCGTCCACGGCGCGAACGGAGCGGGCACGCGCCGGGAACGGAGCAGGCACGCGCCGGGATGTTGATTTGAAAAATTCTTCAAGTTCATACAGGCTGGCGTGCCGCCGACCCCGTGCCGACCGGACAGAACAGGACAGCCCGCACCCATGAGCGACACCCTCCCGCCGTGCCCCTCGTGCTCCAGCGAGTACACCTATGAGATGAACGCCCTGCTGGTCTGCCCGGAGTGCGGCCACGAGTGGGCACCCGGCGACTCCGACGCCGAGGCCGGCGCGGGCGAGCGGGTGGTCCGGGACTCGGTCGGCAACGTGCTGAGCGACGGCGACACCGTCACCGTCGTCAAGGCCCTCAAGGTCAAGGGCAGCGCCTCGGGCATCAAGGCGGGTACCAAGGTCCGCAACATCCGCCTGGTCGACGGTGTCGACGGCCACGACATCGACTGCCGGATCGAGGGCTTCGGCGCGATGCAGCTCAAGTCCAGCGTGGTGAAGAAGGCCTGAGGCCGGCGGGGCCCGGTTCCGGGGCGTCGACGAAGCACCGACAGCACGGGCCGCAGTACGGGACCGGCAGTACGGGACCGGGAGCACGGGACCGGCCGCGCGTGGCCGACCCCCGGCGGACGCAGCAAGCTGGTGTGGTCAGCGTTCGCGGGCCCGCCCCGCGCCGACCTCCGTGAGAAGGATCGCCATGGCTGCCACCACCCCCACCCCCACCTCCACCCCCGCTTCCGCCGACGGCGTCGTGCGCGCCGTCCACGTCGCCGCCCCGGGCGGGACGCCCGAGCTGGTCGAGGTCCCGCTGCGCACCCCCGGCCCCGGATCCGTCCGGATCACCGTCGAGGCGTGCGGCGTCTGCCACTCCGACCTGCTGATCGCCGGTGGCATGCTGCCCGGCACCACCTTCCCGGTCACCCCCGGTCACGAGATCGCGGGCCGGATCGACACCCTCGGTGACGGCGTCGAGGACTGGCGGGTCGGCGACCGGGTCGCGGTGGGCTGGTTCGGCGGCAGCTGCGGGCGCTGCGAGGCCTGCCGCGACGGCGACGCCATCCTCTGCCCCCACCTGAAAGTCCCCGGCGCCGCCTACCCGGGCGGCTACGCCGACTCCGTCATCGTGCCCGCCGACGCGCTCGCGGCCGTGCCCGACGGCCTGACCGCCGCCGAGGCCGCGCCGCTGGCCTGCGCCGGGGTGACCGTCTTCAACGCCCTGCGCCGCTCCGCCGCCCGCCCGGGCGACACCGTGGCGGTACTCGGCCTCGGCGGCCTCGGCCACCTGGGCGTCCAGTTCGCCCACGCCATGGGCCTGCGCACGGTCGCCATCGCGCGCGGCGCGGAGAAAGAACCGCTGGCGTACCAGCTCGGCGCGGACCACTACGTGGACAGCACCGCCGGGAACGTCGCCGAGGCCCTCCAGTCGCTCGGCGGGGCCAAGGTCGTACTGGCCACCGTCACCGACGCCGACGCCATGTCCGCCACCGTCGACGGCCTGGGCCGCCGCGGCGAACTCGTCGTCGTCGGCGTCTCCCCCGACCCGCTCGCCATCAGCCCGCTGCAGCTGATCGCCGCGGACCGCAAGGTCTACGCCCACTCCTCCGGTTCCGCCCTCGACACCCAGGACACCCTGCGCTTCGCCGAGCGCACCGGCGTCCGGGCCTGGATCGAGGAGCTCCCGCTGGCGGAGACCGCCGCCGCCGTGGCGAAGATGAGCAGTGGGAAGGCCCGGTTCCGCATGGTCGTCACCACCGGCCGCTGACCGGCCGGCTCCCCGCGCCATCCCCAGGTCAAGCGTTGGCAAACACCCTGCCGTCGAACGAGCGATCGACGACGCTTAGGCTGGTCCGCGCCCGAACGACCGGACAGGCGGCCGCACGGCCGGATCCGCCGGCACCGGGACGGGCCCGCGAGCACAGGAAGCGCCCAGGGGGGACACAGAACCATGCACCACGAGCACGAAGCGTACGAACCGTACGAGGGCCACGACCACGACGACCACCTCGTCTCCGCCGACGGCCACCAGGAGGCCCCGGGCCGCTCGCGCTCACGCCGGATCTGGCTGGTGGCGGTCGGCGGGGTGTTCACCGCGCTGCTGATCGTCGGCGGGTACGGCGCCTACAACGTGATGAGCGCCGTGACCGGCGGCTCCACCCGCACCGGGGACGAGGCCGCCCCGACGGCCGCCAAGGAGCCTCAGGCTCCGCCCACCGCCGAACAGGCCGACGCCGTGGCCAAGGACTTCCTGGCAGCCTGGGGCCGCGGCGACCTCACGGTCGCGGCCGGGCTCACCGACCGCCCGGAGGCCGCCCGGATGGCGCTCGCCTCGTTCCACGACAACGTGTCCGCCCGCGCCCTCACCCTGACCGGGACGGGCCCCGCGCCCGTCGGCACGCCGCGCGAGCCCGCCGTCGGCTACCGGGTGCGGGCGGAGTTCGACGGCACCACGCAGGCCTGGGAGTACGAGAGCACCCTCGGCGTGATGCGGGCCTCCGACGGGCGGCTGCTGGTGCGCTGGGCGCCGACCGTGGTCCACCCCAAGCTGGCCGCCGGCCGGACCATCGCCGTGAAGGCCCTGCCCGACCCGGTGTCCAAGCCCACCGACCGCAAGGGGCGGCCGCTGGACGCGTTCCCGTCGCTGCAGTCCGTGCTGCCCCAGATCGCCCCGCCCGACGGCGCCAAGGTCGTCACCGGGCAGGCCGTGGTGCTCTCCGGCGGCGGACAGCAGACGGAGCAGCTGTTCGTGCTGACCCCGCCGAGCGCCCCGCAGGTCAAGCTCACCCTGGACGCCGACCTCCAGCAGGTCGCCGAGGAGGCGGTGAAGCAGCAGTCCGCGAACGGCAAGCCCGCCTCGCTGGTGGCCGTCCAGCCGAGCACCGGCAACATCCTGGCGATGGCCTACGCCCCGCTGGGCGGTTTCAACCGCGCGGTCGGCGGCGGGCAGGCGCCCGGTTCGACGATGAAGGTGATCACCGCGGCCGCGCTGCTGGAGGCCGGGGTCACCCCGGACACCGCCGCGCCCTGCAAGGAGACCACCAACTCCCCCAGGAGCTGGCACAACGACGAGCCCGGCAGCCACCTCGACTACACCCTCAGCGACGACTTCATCCAGTCCTGCAACACCGGCTTCATCGACAAGGGCCTGGAGAAGCTCCAGCTCGGCACGCTCAGCTCGGTCGCCCGCGACCAGTTCGGCCTCGGGCTGCAGTGGCGGATCGGCATCCCGAGCCGCGACGCCACCATCCCCGTGCCGGGGAACAAGGACGAGGCGGCGGCCGCGTACATCGGCCAGGGGCAGATCCAGGTGAACTCGCTGCTGATGGCCTCGGTCGCGGCCACCGTGCAGAGCGGAACGTTCCGTCAGCCGGTGCTCCGCGAGGACGCCAAGCGTGTGACGGCCCCCGGGAAGCTGCCCGGCGACGTCGCCCAGGGGCTGCGCTCGATGATGGCCCGGACGGCGACCCAGGGCACCGCGCGCGCCCCGATGTCCGGGCTCGGCGGCCAGATCGGGGCCAAGACCGGCACCGTCGAGGCGGGTTCGGGCCAGGCCACCAACAGCTGGTTCATCGCCTACCGCAACGACCTCGCGGTCGCGGCCGAGGTCGAGGGCGGCGGCCACGGCAACAGCGCCGCCGGCGTCGCGGCCGCCCAGGTGCTCAAGGCGGGCGGCAAGGGCTGACGGGGGCCGCGCTCGGAGCCGGTCGGCCTGGTCCGGGGCGCGGGCGGGGGGTGCGTTCGCCGATCTCGGCGGTGCGCCCAGCACGGTCCGGTGGCCTCCCCGACCACGGTGCCTCCCCGACCGCGGTGGCCTCCCCGACCACGGTGGCCGGCTCCCCCGCAGCACGGCTGCATCTGCACGCGACGCTAACGGTCGGCCTCCACCGACGCGGACCCGCCCTGCCGCTGGGCCGGCACGGGCGCCACGGGGCGGCTCCGCTCGGCCCAGGCGGCCACCGGCGGTCCGGCCGCGCCCACGGCGGCGAAGAACACCCCGAGGAGCAACCAGCCCGGCTGTCCGAGCGCCAGGACCGCACCGGCCAGGACCGCCGGGGCGAGCGCCTGCCCCGCGTCGAAGCCGATCCCGAACAGGCCCTGGTACTGCCCCTGGGCGTGGTCGGGCGCCAGGCCGAAGGCCAGCGCGTAGCCGCCCGAGGACTCCCACACCTCGCCCACGCTGTGGACGCCCACCGCGAGGACGGCGAGCACCGGCGCGACCCACACCGGGACGTCTGCGGTCAGCGCCATCAGCGGACAGCTGACCAGGAACAGCAGCCCGGCGAGCCGGAAGGCGCGGCCGCCCTGCCGCGGGGTCTCCACCGTGGATCCGATCCTGCTCTGGAGCAGTGCGCAGACAGCGCTGTTGACGGCGTACACCGCCGCCACCGTCCAGCGCGGTGCGTCGGTGTGGGCACTCAGCCAGAGGGGCAGCAGCACCGAGACGGTCTGGTACTGGAGGCCCATGGCGCTGTAGAGCGCGACGAAGGACACGTACGGCCGGTCCGCCAGGACGGACCACCGGCGGTGCTCCGCCGGCCGGGGCAGCGGCCGGTAGTCCGGGACACCCAGGAAGGCGATCAGCCCGGCGGCGGCGAAACTGGCGGCGTTGGCGAGGATCAGCACGGTGTAGGCGGCACGGGTGTCGATCTGGATGGCGACGGCCGCGCCCAGGGTACCCACGACCACGCCGAGGTTGACGAAGGTGCGCAGCCTGGCCCGGAACGCGGCCGGACGGTCACCGCCCGCCCGCGCGACGATCGCCCCGCCCGCCGCGCCGCTCGCCGTGGCGGCCAGCCGGTCCAGCGTGGCGACGAGCGTGAACGCCGCCCAGCCGTCGATCAGCACGAAGGACGCCATGGTCACGGCCTGCAGGGCCAGGCCCACCAGCCAGACGGTGCGCGGCCCGTGCCGGTCGGCCAGGTTGCCCGCCGGTATGCCCGCGGCCAGCCCGCACAGGCCCGCGATCGTCAGTCCCGCGCCGACCTGGGCGGCGGGCAGGTGCACCACGAGCGTGAAGTACAGGATCGACGCGGTGTTGAACAGGCCGTTGCCCACCCTGCTGATGAAACTGGCCGTGATCAGGGCCCGTTGCGGCCTTGAGGTCGCACCGTCGCCCGTCCGTTTTCCGGATCTCCGCATGATCATGCCGATCAGGCTAACAGCGGCTCTCCTCGGGCCGATCGGCGCGTCGAACGGGCGTCGCCGGAAAAGCACTTGCCCGAACGAACCGCCCGGTGCCACCATCTGAGCCATGATCACGAGAATCGAGCCCGCCACCCGCTGGTGAGCGCCACGCACGGGCGCCCGTCGCCCGACCACCGCCCCGGACTGTACGACCACGCGCTCCGACTCCACCGGCTGACGCCGGACGACCCTCTCCCGCGCGACGGGGAGCCGTTCCCGGACGCGGAGTTGCACGAGGGTCCCGGCCCTGAACGCCCCCTCGGGCGGGGCACCCAAGGCGTCGGCGTCGTTCGCGTCCTGGACGCGCACTTCGCCCGGCCCTCCGCGCCGCCCGAGGCCTTGGCCCCGGCCTTCCACCACGTCCACGTCCCGATCCATCCCGATGACGGCATCACCGCCGCGGCCCTGCGCCACGACCCGGACCAGGTACGGGCGGCAGGCCGGTGGCTGGTGCGCCACGGCGACGACCAGTGCGCCGTCACCGTCGGCCTCGCGCTGCTCGCGGCCACGGGCACGGCCGAGGACATCCCCCTGGTCCGCACGATCGGGCTGCTGTCCAACCACTTCGGCCCGCTCGCGGCCCACGCGCTGGAACGCCTCGACCCGGGCGCGCAGTCCCTGCTCTGGCTCGCCGACCGGACGGCGAGCTGGGGCCGGGTCTACGTGGTCGAGGCGCTCTGCCGCCTCGACCACCCCGATGCCCGTCCCTGGTTGCTGCGCAGGGCGATCGACGGCGACTTCCTGAACGGCTACTTCGCGGGCACCGTCGCCACGACCGCCCGCCTCCACGAGCAGGTCGAGCACTTCGCCGCCGATCACGAACTGCTGGACCACAGCGGCCGGTTGCTCGCCATGCTGGCGTACGCCTCGGGCATGGGCACGACCCTGCGCCACTACCCCCACTCCGCCACCGTGCTCAGGGCCCACCTCCGTGCCGTGTCCGCCCTGCCCCCGACCGTCGGCCGCCTCACCACCCTCGCCGCCCTCACCCGGCAGCTCGCCACCGCCCCGGCCGAGGACTCCGGGTGCACCGAGGCCCAACGCGCTTCCCTCCTCGCCGACCACCTCGCCCTCCTCGACCGCGAGGACTGGTACCGCGCCACCTGCGCACTGCTGGAGGAGGGCAACGACTGGGTGCACTGGTTCGCCGGGGCGAACGCGACGGAGGTGCCGCTCCGGGCCTTCGCCGGCTGGGTGCCCGACGACGAGCATCCGCGGCCACCGGGCCGACGCCGACGGAGGTTGCGGCGCGAACCGTGACGGTGGCCAGACCGGTCGGGCATCATGACGCGATGCCCGAACTGATCACCCCGACCGTACGGCTGCGGACCTCGTTCCTGGCAGCGGTGGCCGAGTTCCACGCCGAACCCGGCCAGGCCGTCCCGTGGTTCGTCAGGGACGTGGACCCGGCCGCGCTCACCGACCCCGAGGCCTTCGCCGCGTACGTCGCGCGCGTTGTCGCCGAGCGGACCGAGGCGGGTATGCGCGCGGACGCGGGGGTACCGATGACCACCCTGTGGTGGGCCGAGGGCGACCAACTGCTCGGCCGACTGGCGATCCGCCACCGCCTCACCCCGAATCTGGAACGCATCGGCGGCCACATCGGCTACGACGTCCGCCCCGGCGCCCGCCGCCGGGGCCACGCGACCGCGATGCTCGCCGCGGCCCTGCCGGTGGCCGCCGAACTCGGCGTCACCGGCGCGCTGTTGACCTGCGACAAGACCAACACGGCCTCCCGCCGCGTGATCGAGGCCAACGGCGGCCGCCTGATCGCCACCGAGGGGAGCAAGCTCCGCTACCTCGTACCGACCACCTGACGCACGCGCGCGCGACGGCCCCGCTCAGCCGATCGCGACGCGGAAGACCGGGAAGCCGGGGGCGATCCGGAGCAGGTCGGCGGTCGAGGAGTCGGCGTCGATGCCCTCGAAGAAGTAGCCGACCTCCCACTTCCAGCGGCGCAGGTAGGCGCGGAGCACCTCGGGCTTGTCGGCGTCGGGGAGTTCGGTGGCGCGGAAGGTCTCGGTGCGGCGGCCGACCCGCAGTTCGCCGGTGCCGGCGGCCCGGAGGTTGCGCACCCACTGGGTGTGACCGCGCGGCGCGACCAGGTACTGCACGCCGTCGTGGGTGAGCAGGTTGACGGGGGTGGTGCGCCATTCGCCGCTCTTGCGGCCGCGGACGGCGAGGACCCGGGAGCCCCAGAGGCTGATGCCCGCCTTGGTGAGGGCGGCGACGGCGGAGTTGAGGAGCTTGCCGGTGGCGATGCCGAGGCGGGTGGTGGGCGCCACCAGGCGGGTGGCGGGGTCGGGCGACTGGGCGGAGTGGCTGGGCTGGGACATCGGATTCCTCGCTTCCATTCCATGACTACCGCTTCGATTCGAGAGCACTGCTCTCGGCGACGACTCCAGCATGGCACCGGCCACCCCGCAAAGCAAGAGCACTGCTCTCGAATGCGTGCACCGATCCGATCTGTGGCAGACTGCCCCCATGCCAGCGATCCGCACCGCCCGCGAACGGGCCCGCGAGGAACTCACCCGCGAGATCAAGCAGGAAGCCCGCCGACAGCTCGCCTCGGCGGGCGCCCAGCAGCTGTCCCTGCGCGCCGTCGCCCGCGAGCTGGGCATGGCCTCCTCGGCGCTCTACCGCTACTTCGCCAGCCGCGACGAGCTGCTCACCGCGCTGATCATCGACGCCTACACCGAGCTCGGCGAGGCCGCCGAGCACGCCGTCACGGCCGAGCCCGATGCGTCCGCACGCGAGCGCTGGCGGGCCGGCTGGCAGGCGACCCGCGACTGGGCCCGGGCCAACCCGCACGAGTTCGCGCTGATCTACGGCACCCCCGTCCCCGGCTACGCCGCCCCCGAGACCACCGTCGAGGCGGCCGCCCGCCTCCCCCTCGCCCTGCTCGGCGTGGTCCGCGCCGCCCCCCTGCGCCCCACCCCCGCCGGCCCCACCCTCCCGGGCGCCCTGCCCGAGCAGCTGGCCAACCTCGCCGCCTTCGCGGCCCCCGAGCTCCCCGCACCCACCCTGGCCCGCGCCGTCTCCGCCTGGATCCAGCTCATCGGCCTGATCGGGTTCGAACTCCACGGCCACCTGGTCGGCTCGCTCGACCCGGCCACCGACTTCTTCGCCTGGACCGCCGAGGAGACGGCCGACTCGCTCGGCCTCTGACCGAGGCCCGTCCAGCGACGGCTCACCCGGCGACAGCCACCCAGCGACGGCACCGCCTTGACGAACCGCCCGCACCGCTCCCGCATCAATCCGACAGCCGCCAGGCGGCGAGGGCGAGCCTCGCCCGGGTCACCCCCTGGGGCTCGGCGAGGTCGAAGCCCAGCACCCTGGCGAGCTGTTCCAGCCTCCGGGCCACACTGCTGTGGTGCAGGTGGAGCAGTTCGGCGGCCCGGCGCAGCGAGCCGGTGGCACAGTAGGCGTCCAGCGTCGCCAGGTCCTCCGGCCCGTCGGCGATCCGGCCGACCGCGGCCACATCGCCGTTCGCCCGCACGGCCTCCGGCGGCACCTCGGCCAGCAGCGCCAGCGCGCCCAACTCGGCGTACCGGACGACGGGTTCGCGCGCGGTGGTGAAGCGCAGCGCGGTACGGGCCTCGCGCCAGGACCGCTCCGGGCTCCCCGCCCCGCCGACGCCGACCCGGAACCCGGCGGGGAGCCCCGTCAGGTCCGGCAGCGGCTCCCGGGCGGCCGCCAGTACGGCGCCCACGTCCGCCAGCGGCGCCGCCTTCACCGGAACGCCCGGGAAGCACAGCGCGGCGGCCCGGTCGAGCGGGAGCGGTGAGCGCACCGCGGCCACCACCAACGCCCCGGGGGCGAAGCCCAGCAGCCGCAAGGCCCGGGCCCGGGCCGCCTCGTCGCCGTCCGGGCTGATCGCCAGCTCCACCAGGGCGGGATCGGCCATGGTGGTCCGGGCCGGGCCGTAGCGTTCGACGGCGGCCGCGACGGCGATGGCCAGTCGGTCGAGCACCACCTCGTCCAACGGGCCCGCCGGGCCCGGGCGTTCCAGCCACACCGTGCCGATCTCCTCGTCGTCGAGGGTGACCGGCGCCTCGCTGGAGGCCGGTGCGGGCGCGGCGGCCGGCTCGGTCCCGTGCGGCGAGACCCTGGTCACCCGCCCGGTGCCGTGCAACCGGATCCCGGTCACGCATTCGGCGAGCCCCGCCGAGGCCCGCGCCAGGGCCGGCAGGTCCACCCGACGGCGCATCAGCGTGTCGTAGAACGTGACGATCCGGAGCGCGCCGTCGACGTACGGATCGAACCCCGACAGCCGTACGGCCAGTGCTTCCATCCCAGCAGGATAGGGGGGCCGGCCCGGGGGGGGGGGGGGGGGGGTGGGGGGGGTGGGGGGGGGGGGGGGGGGGAGGGGGGGGGGGGGGGGGGGGGGGGGG